>JASHYG010000108.1 GCA_030043215.1 Gammaproteobacteria bacterium | reverse complement strand
GGCCCGATGTAGTTGAAGCCCATCTCCTCGAACATCGTTCCCGGAAGGACCATGCCCTTCACGTGCTCCTCGGAGCGACGCGCGAGCTCCCAGAACGGCGGCATGGGCCTCAAGACCTTCTTGCTGCCCTCGCGCAGGTGCGCGTAGAGCCTGCCCGAGAGCACCCGGGCGAAGTAATTGGACAGCGCCCCGACATTCTCCGAGATCGACATGTCGTTGTCGTTGAGGATCACGAGCAGATCCACGTCGAGCGCGCCCGCGTGATTCAGCGCCTCGAACGCCATGCCGGCGCTCATCGCGCCATCGCCGATCACGGCCACCGCCCGGCGATTCTGCCCGAGGCGCGCCGCGGCGACCGCCATGCCGAGCGCCGCGCTGACGGAGGTGCTCGAGTGCCCGACGCCGAAGGTGTCGTACTCGCTCTCGCTGCGAGCCGGAAAGGGCGCGAGGCCCCCGTGCTGCTTGACGGTGTGGAGGCTGTGGCGGCGGCCGGTGAGGACCTTGTGCGGATAGGCCTGGTGGCCCACGTCCCAGACGATGAGGTCGTGGGGCGTCTCGTAAATGTAGTGCAGGGCGACAGTCAGCTCGACGGTACCGAGCCCTGCGGCGAAATGCCCTCCTCGAGTACTGACGCTCTGGATCAGGAACTCGCGCAGCTCGGCCGCGAGCCTCGGCAGGTCGCTCTGCGCAAGCCGGCGCAGATCCGCTGGCGAGTTGATGGTCGAGAGCAGGGAAGGGCGATCGGGCGTCTTGTCGGATGGGGACATGAATGTACCGGGCGCGGAAGACGTGAGCCGTGCGAGCAAGCGAAGCGGTGCGCTGGGCGAGTGCTCAATGCCGCCGCAGGGTGCCTCAAGATTTCGGATCGGGCGGGGCGGCGAGGCTCCCGGGCGGCGGAGCGAAGGGTACTTCCGGTCCCGATCCTCCCGGCGCCTCCTCCTCGGACACGAAGGGGGTGGCCTCGACCTCACCGTTGTTGCGGCGCAGGAGAATCTCCACCCGTTGCTGGGCGGCCTTGAGGGCGCCCTGGCAGTGGCGCGTGAGCTCGACGCCCCGCTCGAAGCGCTTGAGCGCTTCCTCGAGCGGGAGATCGCCCCGCTCCAGCGTCTCGACCAGCTTCTCGAGCTCCTCCAGTGCCTGCTCGAACTCAGGGGTCTTGGAATTGCGCGCCACGAATTTCCCCGGCAACCTCGTGCGGCGCCACCATAACACTGTCCACGCCGACAGAGCAGGTTGACGATCCTGCCGCGAGGGCATAGAGTGCCGCTGCGCTTAGACCAAGTCTAATTCGATCCAATGGAGGACGCGTCGTGAACCTCAAAGGCAGCAAGACGGAAGAGAACTTGAAGTATGCGTTCGCCGGGGAATCGCAGGCCAACCGGCGATATGTGTATTTCGCAACCAAAGCGGATGTAGAAGGCTACAACGACGTTTCGGCGGTGTTTCGCTCCACGGCGGAAGGCGAGACGGGCCACGCGCTCGGCCATCTCGAGTACCTGGAGCAGGTTGGCGACCCGGCGACCGGGCTGCCCATCGGCGACACCAAGCTCAATCTCAAGGCGGCCATCGCCGGCGAGACGCACGAGTACACCGATATGTACCCGGGCATGGCCAAGGCGGCGCGCCAGGAGGGATTTGGCGAGATCGCCGACTGGTTCGAGACCCTCGCGAAGGCGGAGCGCTCGCACGCCAATCGATTCCAGAAGGCTCTGGACGGCATTTGAGCTCCGATCTCCCGCGCGCACCTGCAGCCTCCGGGCAGGCTGCAGGGACGAGCCTGGGCGGTGGGCGCGAGGGAAGCCTCGAGGCGCCCACGCGCCATCCTCTCGACTGGCTCAACCCCGCGTTCTACGACGAGGCGGCGCTCACCCAGGAGCTCGAGCGCGTCTTCGAGATCTGCCACGGGTGCCGCCGGTGCTTTAGCCTGTGCAACGCCTTTCCGACTCTCTTCGACGCCATAGACGCCACGGCGACGGGAGAGCTGCAGAGCGTCGAGAAGAAGTCCTTCGCGGAGGTCGTCGACCAGTGCTACCTCTGCGACATGTGCTTCATGACCAAGTGTCCCTACGTTCCGCCCCATCCCTGGAACGTCGATTTTCCTCATCTGATGTTGCGGGCCAAGGCGGTCCGCGCGAAGCACGAGGGCCTGAGGCTCCGCGACCGGGTGCTCGCCTCCACGGAGGCCGTCGGACGGATCGCCGGCATTCCGGTGGTGGCCGAGGTGGTCAACGCGGTCAACCGCTCCGCGGCGGGGCGCGCGCTGCTCGCGAAGACGCTCGGCGTGCACCCTGAGGCGCCGATCCCGGTCTATCATTCGCGCACGGCGCGCAAGCGGCTCGGCGCGGCTCGGCTCGGCGCAGCGCAGCGCAGCGCAGCGCGCCGCGGCCCCGAGCCGGCAGCCACGCCGACCGAGACGACGCGAGGCCGAGTTGCGCTCTTTGCGACCTGCTACGGCAATCGCAACGAGCCACGGCTCGCGGAGGATCTCGCGGCCGTCTTCGAGCACAACGGGATTCCCGTGCGGCTCGCGGCGCGCGAGCGCTGCTGCGGCATGCCGCGCCTCGAGCTGGGGGATCTCGATGGCGTCGCGCGGCTGAAAGAGGCGAACGTGCCGGAGCTCGAGCAGCTCACCGGCGCGGGATACGACATCGTCGCGCCGATTCCCTCCTGCGTGCTGATGTTCAAGCAGGAGCTGCCGCTCCTGTTTCCCGGGGACGCCGGCGTGCAGGCGGTCCGCGCGCGCACGTTCGATCCCTTCGAGTACCTGATGCTGCGCCACCGGGCGGGCTTGCTGCGCACCGACTTCAAGGCCAGCCTCGGCAAGGTGAGCTATCACGTGCCCTGCCACCTGCGCGTGCAGAACATCGGCTTGAAGACTCGCGATCTGTTGAAGCTCATCCCCGGCACCACCGTCGAGGTGATCGAGCGCTGCTCGGGGCACGACGGAACGTATGGTGTGAAGCGGGAGTTTCGCGCCGCCTCCGCGAAGATCGGCCGGCCCGTCGCCGAGCGGGTGGCGAAGGCCGGGGCGGATCACTACTGCAGCGATTGCCCCATGGCCGGGCATCAGATCGAGAGCCTGCTCGGCGCCGCGATCGGGCATGGCGCCGCGATCGGGAATGGCGGCACCGGCACGCCGCGCGCTCCCGAGCATCCGCTCAGCCTGCTGCGCATGGCCTACGGGATCTGAGCGTGGACAGGCTCGCGCCGGGCGATCTTCTCTCCCTGGAGCAGTACGCGCGCGCGCGCCCGGACTTCCGGGCCCGGGTGATCGCGCACAAGAGCCGGCGCCAGCTTGCGGTGGGGCCGAGCACGACCTGGTGCTTCGAGGACCGCCTCACCGTGCAGTACCAGGTGCAGGAGATGCTGCGCGCGGAGCGGATCTTCGAGCCGGAGGGCATCGCCGAGGAGCTCGCCGCCTACAATCCTCTGATTCCCGATGGCCGCAACTGGAAGGTGACGCTGCTCATCGAGTTCCCGGATCCCGAGGAGCGCCAGCACCGCCTGAGGGCGCTCAAGGGGATCGAGGATCGCTGCTGGGTGCAGGCCGCCGGCTTCGAGAGGGTCTTCGCCATCGCGGACGAGGACCTCGAGCGCGAGAACGCGGAGAAGACCTCTTCCGTGCACTTCCTGCGGTTCGATCTCGGGGCGGAGCCGGTCGCGGCGCTCAAGCAGGGAGCGCGGCTCGCAGTGGGTGTCGATCACCCACAGTACCGCCATGCGCTCGACCCGGTCGAGGAGCCGCAGCGGAGCGCGTTAGTCGCTGATTTTGCTTGAGTTTCCGCTCACGGGACGGCGCCGCTTTCGGCGCCCCGTTCTGTTAAGATCGCGGCCGGCACTCCGGCGCCATGTCCTCATCGCCCGCACTTCCTCAGAACACCGGATGAGTCAATCGTATACCGCTTCCGACATCGAGGTCCTGAGCGGCCTCGAGCCCGTGCGCCGCAGGCCGGGCATGTACACCCACACCTCGCGTCCGAATCACCTGGCGCACGAGGTCATCGACAACAGCGTCGATGAGGCGGTCCAGGGCCATTGCAAGGAGATCGCGGTCACCCTGTACCGGGACGGGTCGCTCGAGGTGGCCGACGACGGGCGCGGCATGCCGGTCGACATCCACCCCAAGGAGAAGGTGAGCGGCGTCGAGCTGATCCTGACGCGGCTGCACGCAGGCGCCAAGTTCTCGGACAAGGTGTACGAGTTCTCCGGGGGCCTGCACGGCGTCGGCGTCTCGGTGGTGAACGCGCTGTCGAAGCAGCTCGAGTGCTGGATCAAGCGCGGCGGCAAGGAATACAACATCGGCTTCCGCGACGGCAAGGTCTCCTCGAAGCTCGAGGTCGTCGGCGCCGTCGGCCAGCGCAACACCGGAACGACCGTGCGCTTCTGGCCGGATCCGAAGTTCTTCGACTCGGACAAGTTCTCGGTGCCGCAGCTCAAGCACACCTTGAAGGCGAAGGCCGTCCTGTGCCCCGGTTTGCGCACGCGCTTCCGCAACGAGGCGACGGGTGAGACGGACGAGTGGTTCTTCACGGGGGACCTCGGCGCCTATCTCGCCGAGGAGCTCGAGAAGGTCGAGCGGCTGCCTCCGGAGCCCATCACCGCCAAGCGGGAGGACGGCGAGACGGTCGATTACGCGCTCGTCTGGGCTCCGGACGCCGAGACGACGGTCGGCGAGAGCTACGTCAACCTCATCCCCACCCCCGAGGGCGGCACGCACGTGAACGGCATGCGCTCCGGCGTCGCGCAGGCCGTACGCGAGTTCTGCGAGCTGCGCAACCTCCTGCCGCGCGGCATCAAGCTCACCCCGGAGGATGTCTGGGTCCAGGCGAATTTCGTGCTCTCGGTGAAGATTCACGAGCCGCAGTTCGCCGGGCAGATGAAGGAGCGGCTCGGGTCGCGAGATGCCGCGCCGCTCGTCGAGTCCTTCGTGCGCGACTCGCTCACTCTTTGGCTGCACGGCCATCCGGATGCCGGCGAGCGCATCGCCCAGTTCGCCATCGCGAGCGCGCAGGAGCGGCTGAAGGCCGCGCAGCGGGTCGTTCGCAAGCGCGTCGCCGCGGGACCGGCCCTTCCGGGCAAGCTCGCGGACTGCGCCTCGCAGGATCCCGCCCGCTCGGAGCTGTTCCTGGTGGAGGGTGATTCGGCCGGAGGCTCGGCGAAGCAGGCCCGCGACAAGGACTTCCAGGCGATCATGCCCTTGAGGGGCAAGATCCTGAACACCTGGGAGCTCGAGTCGGGCGAGATCGCCTCCTCGCAGGAAGTGCACGACATCAGCGTCGCGCTCGGGGTGGAGCCCGGCTCGGCGGACCTCTCGCAGCTGCGGTATCACAAGATTTGCATCCTCGCCGATGCGGACTCGGACGGCCTGCACATCGCGACCCTGCTCTGCGCGCTGTTCCTCAGGCATTTCCGGCCGCTCGTCGCGAATGGCCACGTGCACGTCGCGATGCCGCCGCTCTTCCGGATCGACGCCGGCAAGCAGGTGCATTACGCGCTCGACGAGTCGGAGCGCGACCGGCTGCTGATGAGGATCGAGAAGGAGAGCCCGCGCGCGAAGCCGACGGTCACGCGCTTCAAAGGTCTCGGCGAGATGAATCCGCCGCAGCTGCGGGAGACGACCATCGACCCGCGGACGCGCCGGCTCGTGCAGCTCACGATCGAAGCCAAGGACGATACGGACCAGCTGATGGACATGCTGCTCGCGAAGAAGCGGGCGGCGGACCGGCGCGAGTGGCTCGAGGAGAAAGGCAACCTGGCCGAGGTGCAGGTCTAACGACCGCAGGCTCCCATGCAAAATCAGGAACTCAATTTCGAGGGTATCGAGCGCCAGCCGCTCAGGGCCTTCACCGAGAAGGCGTATCTCGACTACTCGATGTACGTCATCCTCGACCGCGCGCTGCCGGCGCTCGGCGATGGGCTCAAGCCCGTGCAGCGCCGCATCATCTACTCGATGAGCGAGCTCGGGCTCGCCGCGGGCAACAAGCACAAGAAGTCCGCGCGGACCGTGGGCGATGTCATCGGCAAGTTCCATCCGCACGGTGACGTCGCCTGCTACGAGGCCATGGTGCTCATGGCGCAGCCGTTCGCCTACCGCTATCCGATCGTCGACGGCCAGGGCAACTGGGGCTCGCAGGACGATCCCAAGTCGTTCGCGGCCATGCGCTACACCGAGGCGAAGCTCACGAAGTATGCGGACGTGCTGCTCGGCGAGCTCGCGCACGGAACGGCCGATTGGCAGCCGAACTTCGACGGCACGCTCGAGGAGCCCGTCATCCTGCCCGCGCGCCTGCCGAATCTGCTCTTGAACGGCACCTCCGGAATCGCCGTCGGCATGGCGACCGACATCCCGCCTCACAACCTGCGCGAGGTGGCCGCGGCGTGCATCCACCTGCTCGAGGAGCCGGAGGCGACGACGGCCGCGCTGATGAAGCACATCAAAGGCCCGGATCTGCCGACGGGCGCCGAGATCGTCTCGCCGCGCTCGGACCTCAAGGAGCTCTACGAGAAGGGCGTCGGGAGCTTTAGGGCGCGGGCGACCTACGAGATCGAGGACGGCAACGCCGTCATCACCGCGTTTCCCTACCAGGTCTCGGGCGCCCGCGTGCAGGAGCAGATCGCCGAGCAGATGCGGGCGAAGAAGCTGCCGATGATCGAGGATCTGCGCGACGAGTCCGACCACGAGCATCCGACGCGCCTGGTGATCGTGCCGCGCTCGAGCCGCATCGACATGGTCGAGGTGATGAACCACCTGCTCGCGACGACGGACCTCGAGCGCAGCTATCGCGTCAATCTCAACATCGTCGCTCTCGACGGGCGCCCGCGCGTGATGGGGCTCAAGGGCATCCTCGGGGAGTGGCTCGAGTTCCGCCTCGCGACCGTCACGCGCCGCCTGCAGCACCGCATGGAGAAGGTCGCGAAGCGCCTGCACATCCTCGCGGGCCTCATGACCGCGTACCTGAACCTCGATGAGGTGATCCGCATCATCCGGCGCGAGGACGAGCCGAAGCCGGTGCTGATCGAGCGCTTCCGGCTCTCGGACGAGCAGGCCGAGGAGATCCTCAACACGCGCCTGCGCCACCTCGCGAAGCTCGAGGAGATG
>JASHYG010000107.1 GCA_030043215.1 Gammaproteobacteria bacterium | reverse complement strand
GTCCCCACGTCCGCCGAGGCCGAGAACTGGCCCTTGGTGAGTCCGTAGACGCCGTTGTTCTCGATGACGTACAGCATGTCGAGATTGCGCCGGATGGCGTGGCAGAACTGCCCGAGGCCGATCGAGAGGGTGTCCCCGTCTCCCGAGACGCCGATGTACGTGAGTCCGCGGTTCGCCGCGCTCGCGCCCGTCGCGATGGATGGCATCCGGCCGTGAACCGCATTGAAGCCGTGGCCGCCGCTCACGAAGTAGGCGGTCGTCTTGGACGAGCACCCGATCCCGGAGAGCTTGACGACGTTCTGCGGCTGGAGCGCGAGGTCCCAGCAGGCCTCGACGAGCGCGGCCGTGATCGAGTCGTGGCCGCATCCCGCGCAGAGCGTCGAGAGCGCGCCCTCGTAATCGCGCCGGGTCAGGTTGAGAGCATTCCTCGGCAGCGAGGGATGGTGGACCTTCGGCTTGGCGAGATAAGACATGGCTCCTCCGGAGTCGCTTGCCGGGCCGACGGGCGCTAGCGCGCCGCGCCTGCGGCGGCGCCCGCCGCGGCGCCCTGGGCGGCAGCAGTCTTCGCCGCGTCCGGATCGGCGGACGCGCTCGCGCCGGCGGTCTCCCGTAGCTCGGCGAGCACGCCTTCCACGATGAAGCTCGACGAGATGGGCATCCCGTTGTAGTGCCTGAGCGAGCGCAGCTTCTCCTTCGCGACCGCGGTCTCGAGACAGAGCAGGGAGCGCAGCTGGGCGTCCCGGTTCTGCTCGACGACGAAGACGATCCGGTGGGCGGCGAGAAACCGCTCCACCTCCTCGCCGAAGGGAAACGCGCGCACGCGCATGCAGTTGATCACGACGCCGCGGCCCTTGAGCACGTCGATCGCCTCGTGGACCGCCCCCTCGCAGCTCCCGACCGAAACGATCGCGACGTCGATGCCGGCATGGGTCTCGATCACGGGGCGGGGCACGAGCTTCTTCGCGGTATCCCACTTCTTGAGCAGCCTGTCTACGACCGTCTGGTACTCCGCGGCGTCCTCGGTGTAGGTGCCGTACTGGTTGTGCCCCGAGCCGCGCGCGAAGTACGCGCCCTTGGAGTCGACGCCGGGCAGCGTCCGGCTCGGGATGCCGTCTCCGTCCCGATCGAGGAAGCGGTAGAACTTCTCGAGCTTCGCGAGCTCCGCCGCTCCGAGCACCTTGCCGCGATCCGGCCGGTACGCGTCGTCCCATCTCAAATCGCGGCACATCCAGTCGTTCATGCCGATATCGAGGTCCGACAGCACGATGACGGGCGTCTGCAGCCGCTCGGCGAGGTCGAACGCCTGTACCGCCATGTAGAAGCATTCCTCGGGGTTCGACGGATACAGGCACACGTGGCGCGTGTCCCCGTGGGACGCGTAGGCGCACGAGAGAATGTCGCATTGCTGGGTGCGCGTGGGCATTCCCGTCGAAGGTCCCACGCGCTGGATGTCGAACAGCACGGCCGGTATCTCGGCGTAGTAGCCGAGCCCCAGGAACTCGTTCATGAGCGAGATGCCCGGACCGGATGTCGCCGTGAATGCTCGCGCACCGTTCCAGGACGCTCCGATCACCATGCCGATGGCCGACAGCTCGTCCTCCGCCTGGATGAACGCGAAGCTCTTCCGGCCCGTCTCCTTGTCCGTGCGCAGGCGGTCGCCGAATCCCTTGAAGGCGTCCATGAGCGAGGTGGAGGGCGTGATGGGATACCAGGCCGCGACCGTCGCGCCTGCGTAGATGCATCCGAGCGCCGCGGCGGTGTTGCCGTCGATCATGACGTGGCCGGCGGTCGCATCCATCTTCGCGACGCGCAGCGGCAGCGGGCAGGCGAAGTGCTGCCTCGCATAATCGTGGCCCAGCTGGATCGCGAGCATGTTGCTGTCGACGAGCTGCGGCTTCTTCGAGTAAGTCTCGGCGAGCAGCGCCCGGATCTGGTTGAGGTCGAGATCCAGCAGCGCCGCGAGCGCGCCGGCATAGCAGATGTTCTTCATCAGGATGCGCGTGCGCACGCCGTTGAAGTTCTCGTTGCAGAGCTGCGCGAGCGGCACCCCGAGGACCGTGATGTCGTCGCGCTTGAGGAGCGCGGGCCGCGGCCACGTCGAGTCGTAGAGCAGGTAGCCGCCCGGCGCGACTTCCTTCACGTCGCGCGAATACGTCTCGGCGTTCATCGCGACCATGAGATCCACGCGGCCCGACCGCGCGACATACCCGTCCCGGGAGACGCGGATCTCGTACCAGGTCGGCAGTCCCTGGATGTTGGACGGGAAGTAGTTCTTGCCCATGACCGGGATACCGCCCCTGAAGATCGACTTCATGAGCAGTGTATTGGCGCTCGCCGAGCCCGTGCCGTTGACGGTGGCGATCTTGATGACGAAGTCGTTGACGCGGTCCGCGGCGCGAGTCGTCGGTTGCTCGGGAGACATGTCGGCGTGAGAGTCCAGCTTCGGAATTGACTTCAAGCGATCTTCGGTTCCTGGGCCGCCGAGGCCGCCGCCTCGTCCGCCACCTGCGGCCAGAGCACGTGCGATTTCTGCATGTCCCAGGCGGCCGTCGGGCACCGCTCGGCACACAGCCCGCAGTGAACGCAGAGGTCCTCGTCCTTCACCATGACGCGGCCGGTCTGCGGGAGCGGCGCGGAGACGTAGAGCGGCTGCGTCAGATTCTTCGCCGGCGCCTTGAGGCGCGTCCTCAGGTCCGCTTCCTCGCCGTTGTGCGTGATGGTGAGGCAATCGACCGGGCAGATGTCGATGCAGGCGTCGCACTCGATGCAGAGCTTGGCGATGAACACCGTCTGCACGTCGCAATTGAGGCAGCGCTGCACCTCGGCGGCCGTCTGCTCCGCGGTGAAGCCGAGCTCCACCTCGATGTTGAGCTTCTTGAAGCGCTCCTTGAGCGAGACGTGTGGCATCAGGCGGCGCTCGAG
>JASHYG010000106.1 GCA_030043215.1 Gammaproteobacteria bacterium | reverse complement strand
ACGGGGCGCGAGCGGCTGCTGCCGCCCTGGTAGGTGATGAGCCACGCGTGAAACTCGGCGGGCCTCGCGGTGGCGATGCCGAACAGCAGGTGGATCTTGCCCTCCGCGACGGTCTCGCGCCGGTTCACGCGCTCGTCGCAGATCACGAAGTAGCTGTCCTCGGGCCGGCTGCCGGCAAACGCGCCGTCCCGGTTGAGCTCCTCCAGGAAGCGCTCGACCTCGACTTGCGCCTCCGCCCACACGTGAGGCGTGCTCGGAGCCGTGAGCAGCCAGCGCGCCCCGTGCTCGATGCTCGACAGGACGAACAGCGCGAGGCGGCGCGCCGTGAGATACCGCCAATCGGGCGACGCGCCGCCGCCGCCGGCGAGCGTGCACGGGATGAGGCGCGGCCGCACGCTCGAGCGCACGGACTGAAGGGTGTTGATTCCGGCCTGCGCGAGCCTCGTGCGCTCCGGCTCCTCGACGGGCACCAAAGGCTTGAGGCCCGGACGGAGGATCGGCTCCGCGCCCTGCGTGGGGGCCCAGACCGGCAGAGTCTCATCCTCCCGCGCGAGCATGCCGGCGGCGGCGGCGGCCGAGCCGAACGCCTCCATCCGGTTGCGCAGCCGGTCGAAGGCGAGGATTCGCGGATAGAACATCACGGCGTTCTCGCTGCGGAAGGGCCAGGCGCGAATGGCATCGAGCGCGCTCTGCGCCGTGGCCCACTCGGCCGGCGGATCGACCACCAGCATCGCGCGATGCTCGCGGCAGAAGCGCGCGGCCACGAGCAGTGTCGGCAGGCCCACGTCCTGCCCTCGCCCGAGAGGCGGAATGCAGAGCAGATCGAAGCGCTCCTCCTTGAGCGCCCACAGGCCGGTACCGCTCGCGGGGGAGCCGATCACATCGTAATTGCTGAGGGACGCACCGTCGTCCCCATCGGGCGCCGAGGCGACGTAGTGCATCGCATGGGCGCCCGGCCCTGCCGGGGTGGGACGCGGACGGACGAGCGGCAAGCCTCCGTGCACGCGCATGATGCGCGATCCGAGCAGCAGGTCGCCGACGAAGCGCGGCGAGCCGGGCTCGATCGAGGCACGGCGGAAGATCTCCTGATCCTCGATCTGCTCGGTGCCCGGCATCCGCAGCCGCTGCAGCACTAGGTTGAAGCGGTCGGGCTCGGCGTCGCCGATGCCGTCGTAGTCCACGGCGGCGCGCAGATACTCCCTGGAGCCGGGATTGACTCCGGCGAGCGAGAGCTCGCCCCGGCCCGCCGGCAGGGCGAGCGTCGGCGGCCTCGCTCCGTTCGCGATGCGCACGACGATGGCCTGGCGGCCGCCGTTATCGAAGTACTGCTCGATGGCGTACGAGAGAGTGGAGGGCTGCCACAGTCCCCCGAAGGTCTGCCGGAACTCGGCGAAGCTCGCGATGCGGACCGGGCGGTTGAGCGGCCCTTTGAGCGCGCGGCCGACGAACGCAGTGACGCCGGTTGGCAAGCGCGCGATGGTGTGCTCGCTCTGCGCGACCGGATGGACGGATATACCGAAGGTGCCGTGCTCGGCCACGTGAGCTCCCCGGCCCAGCGATGACTCGACCGCGTAGGCGGGCCGACTCTATCAGAAAAGCGGGGCCGTACGGGAAGCGGCGTTGCGCCGCCAGAGGATCCCGCGCTCAGGTGCCCGAGTTCGCGGCGCTCGAGGAGCTCGGAACGCTCGGAGCGCTCGAAGAGCTCTGGACACTCGGAGAGCTCCGAGCGCTTGCAGTGCTCGCAGCGCCGTGCTGCGAGTCCCCCGCCTGCGAGGCATCGGCCGGATCGACCTCGGAGAGCACCTGCTCGAAGGTCTTCTGATCCATCGGTAGGTCCGTCTTGCCGTCCCAGGCTGCGCCGTCGGGCAGGCGGTTCTCGACTTGCGGCGCGTCCGCGAGCACCTGCTCGAGGCTCGCGGTCGGATCGGTGACCGCGACCGGCACGCCGCGCGGCGCGCGCGCGAGCTGCATGACGAGGTCCCACCTCACCTGCTCGTTGCGCAGCCGCAGCTCCTTCTCGATGCGCGGGCCGAGCGCCTTCGAGAGCAGCTTGCCGTCGGCCTTCTGCCAGTCGCGGCGGTCGTCTTCCAGGGATCCGAAGGCCTGCATGTACAGCTCGCCCCGGTGCCAGCCGAAGACGAAAGGCTGGTTCACCACGCGCACCTCCGTGCCGATGGGAACCATGCTGTAGAGCTGCAGGATGTCCTCGGGATAGAGGTGCATGCACCCGTGGCTCACGCGCATTCCGACGCCGACGGGCTTGTTGGTGCCGTGGATCGCGTACTCGGACCAGCCGAGATAGAGCGCCCGGTTGCCCATCGGGTTGTCGGGACCCGGACCGACCACCGCGGGCAGAGGATCACCCTCCTGGTGATGCTCCTTGAGGATGTCCGCCGGCGGCCGCCAGGTCGGGTTCTTCACCTTGCGGACGACGGTCGTGATGCCCGCGGGCGTCTTCCAGCCGACCCTGCCGATGCCGATGGGATAGGTGTAGACGAGCTGCCTCTCGCCACGCTTGTGCGGCGGGAAGTAATAGAGCCGCATCGCGGCGATGTTGACGACGATGCCTTTGTGCGGCGCGTCCGGCAGCACGAACTGCGTGGGCACCACGACCTGGCGGCCGGCGCCCGGCAGCCACATGTCGACCCCCGGATTGGCGCGCTCAATCTCGTTGTAGCCGACGCTGAAGAGCCGAGCGATGTCGGTGAGAGTGTCCGACTTCGTCGCGTGGGTGATCTGCACGACGCCGACCACATCGTCGTCGTG
>JASHYG010000105.1 GCA_030043215.1 Gammaproteobacteria bacterium | reverse complement strand
GACCGGAAAGAGCTTGCGGGTCGCGGCATTCACGCTCCGATCCGTCGTGTGAGCCGAGAGCACGACGGCGACGAGCAATTCGAAGGGCGTCGAGTGCTCGAGCTCCGTCGTGGGCTCGGGGTCCGCGGCCTGGAGTCTGCGGAAAATTGCCCGGCGGCGCGCCGGGTTCATGGGGTCGGCCGCCCCGTGTGCGCTCTCAACTTGCGGGCCGCGATCGTGTCGGCGCGCCCGCGCGCGCGGCGCTCGATGCGCTCGCGGTGCGCCGCGAATCGGCTTCGGTTGAGCTCGGCCGGCGGCGCGCCGGACGGGACGCCCGTGAGGGCGCTCGCTGGCACCATCTCGATGCAGTCCACCGGGCAGGGCGCGATGCAGAGATCGCAACCGGTGCAGAGCTCCGTGAGGACCGTGTGCATGTGCCGCGGCGCGCCGACGATGGCATCGACCGGGCACGGCGGCAGGCACTTGGCGCAGCCGATGCACCGGCTCTCGTCGATCTGCGCGATCCGGTGCGGCGCCTCGGCGCCGTTTGCGGGATTGAGCGGCAGGGCCTCGCGGCCGAGCAGGCGCGCGAGCGCGCCGATCGTCGCAGTGCCGCCCGGCGGGCACTGATTGATCTCGGCCTCGCCGCGCGCGATGGCCTCCGCGTACGGGAGGCAGCCGGCGTAGCCGCAGCGCGTGCACTGCGTCTGCGGCAGCAGGGCGTCGATCTCATCAGCGGTCGGCACGGCGGACAATCAGCTTACCTTCATGCCCGGCGCGGCGCCCGAATCGGGCGAGAGCAGGTAGATGCCGGGCCCATCGCCGCTCGCCGCGAGCACCATGCCCTGCGAGACGCCGAACTTCATCTTGCGCGGCGCGAGATTCGCGACCACGACGGTGAGCCGGCCCGCGAGCGCCGCAGGGTCGTAGGAGGACTTGATGCCGGCGAACACCGTGCGGGTCTCGCCACCGAGATCGAGCGTGAGCTTGAGGAGCTTGTCGGCGCCCTCGATGCGCTCGGCGCTCACGATCCGCGCGATGCGCAGGTCGATCTTCCTGAACTCGTCGATGGAGATCGGCGAATGACTGCTCAGCTTATCCGGCTCCTCGGCGGCCTCGAACAGCGCTGCGACCTGCTTGGGGTCAACGCGGACCATGAGATGCGAATACGGGCGGATATTCGTGGGCAGCGTCTCGGCGTCAGCCCAGTTGAACGGCCGGTCGAGCCCGAACAGCTCCTTCGCCACCCGCGCGGCGAGCTGCGGCAATACTGGAGCGAGCAGCACCGTGAGCAGCTTGAAGCCATGCAGCGCGCGGGAGCACACGTCCTGCAGCTCGGGGAGCTTCGCGGGATCTCGCGCGAGCACCCAGGGCTTGCGCGCGTCGAATTCCTCGTTGAGCCGGTCGGCGACGCTCATGATGTCGCGCATGGCCTTGCCGAATTCCCGCGACTCGTAGCTCTCGGCGACGAGGAAGGCCGTGCCCGCGGCTTCCTTCGCAAGCTTGGCAGCGTCGCCGTACCGCAGTTCTCCGCCGAAATGCCGAGTGATGAAGGTCGCCGCGCGGCTCGCGATGTTGACGTACTTGCCGACGAGGTCGCTGTTGACCCGCGCCGTGAAGTCGTCGGGATTGAAGTCGAGGTCCTCGACGTTGGAATTCAATTTCGCGGCGATGTAGTAGCGCAGCCACTCCGGGTCCATCCCGATCTCGAGATAGCGCAGGGGGGAGATTCCCGTGCCGCGGGACTTCGACATCTTCTCGCCCATGACGGTGATGAAGCCGTGGACGTACACGTGGTCCGGAACCTTGTACGGCGGTCCGGCGAACCTCAGCATCGCCGGCCAGAACAGCGTGTGGAAGTAGATGATGTCCTTGCCGATGAAGTGGATCTGCTCCGTCTGCGGAGCGGTGATGAACTCCGCGTAGCTGCACGCCTCGCCGTTTGCCCGCGCCTTGCCGCTCGTGAAGTAATTCTGCAGGGCGGCGAGATAGCCGAGCGGGGCGTCGAGCCAAACGTAGAAGTACTTTCCCGGCGCATCGGGAATCGGGATGCCGAAGTAGGGCGCGTCGCGCGAGATGTCCCAGTCTCCGAGCTCGATTCCGCCGCCGCTTTTCAGCCACTCACGGGCCTTGTTCGCGACCTGCGTCTGCAGGTGTCCGGGGGCATCGATCCACTCCCGCAGGAACTCCACGCACCGGGGATCGGACAGCTTGAAAAAGAAGTGGTCCGATTCGCGGAGAATCGGCACCGCGCCGGTGAGCGACGAGTACGGACGGATGAGATCCGCCGGCGCGTTCACGATGCTGCAGACCTCGCAGGCGTCCGCGTATTGATCCTTCGCATGACAATTGGGGCACTCGCCCTTGATGTAGCGGTCGGCGAGGAACATGCGCTTGACCGGATCGTAGAACTGCTCGATCGGCTTTGCATAGATCAGGCCTGCGTCCTTGAGCCGCCAGTACACATCCTGCGACAGCGCGACGTTCTCGGGCGAGTCGGTCGAATACCAGTGATCGAAGCTCAGATGAAAGCCGCGGAGGTACTGCGGCCGTCCGGCTGCGATGCGTCCGACGAGCTCCTGCGGCGTGATGCCCTCGGCCTCGGCTTTGAGCATGATCGGGGCGCCGTGCGCGTCGTCGGCGCCGATGAAATGGACGTGGTGGCCCTGCATCCGCTCAAAGCGCACCCAGATATCGGCCTGGATGTACTCCATGATGTGGCCGATGTGGATGGGGCCGTTCGCGTACGGCAGCGCGGTCGTGACGAAGAGCGTGCGGGACATCCGGGGAGTTTACCGTGCCCCTGCCGCTCGAGACAGCCTCACGCCGCGCGGCGTACCGCGCTCGGTCACCCCTGGTCCTTCAGCGCCTCGAACCGGTTCTTGTTGATGGCCTTCTTGTAGGCCTCTTTGCCGGTAATGAGCTTCTGGTCGAGCAGCTGCTGGATCGCCTTGTCCATCGTGCGCATGCCGAACTGGGCGCCGGACTGCATGATGTTCTCGAGCTGGTCGAGCTTGCCCTGGCGGATGAGATTCGACGCCGCCGGCGTGTTCACCAGGATCTCGAGCGCAGCGAGTCTTCCCTGCCGGTCGGGGCGCTGCAGCAGCTGCTGCGAGACTACCCCGCGGAGCGATGTGGAGAGCATCGTGCGCACGTGGGACTGCTTCTCCGAAGGGAACACGTTGATCATGCGGTCGACCGTCTGTGCCGCGCCGTTCGTATGCAGCGTTCCCATGACGAGGATGCCCATCTCCGCGGCCGTGACCGCGATGCTCATCGTCTCGAGATCGCGCAGCTCCCCCACCAGGATCACATCGGGATCCTCGCGCAGCGCCGAGTGTAGCGCCGCCGAGAAGCTCTTCGCATGCACGCCGATCTCGCGCTGGCTCACGAGGCAGCTCTTGCGCTGGTGGACGAACTCGATGGGGTCCTCGATCGTGAGAATGTGCCCCTTCACGCGGGTGTTGATGTCGTCGATCATCGCCGCGAGCGTGGTCGACTTGCCGGAGCCCGTCTTGCCGGTGACTAGGATGAGCCCTTGGCTCGCGCGGCACATTTGCCGCACCGCCTCGGGGAGATTGAGCTCATCGAGCGTCATGGCGTTCGACGGGATGGCGCGGAACACGGCTCCCACGCCGGAGAGGTGGCGCAGCACGTTGACGCGGAAGCGGCCGCGATCGCCGAGCGTGTAGGCGAAGTCGGCCCCGTCCTGGGCCTCGAAGCGGTCGGTGGCCGCCTTGGGCATGATCTCGTACAGGGCATCCCGCACCATCTGGGGCTCGAGCTTCTCGGGCCGCAGCTGATGCAGGTCGCCGTACAGGCGGATGCGCGGCGGGTCGCCCGCGATGAAGTGCAGATCCGATCCGCGCCGCTCGAGAATCTCGCTGAGAAAGGCGTCGATGACGGCCATCCCGCGCTCCCTCTCAGGCCGATGCCGCAGGCACCGGGGGGGTGGCCTCGATCTTCGGCAGCATGCTCGTGTCGGTCACGTACTTCTGGAACAGGCTCTTGTTGCTCGCGTAGGTGTACGCGTCGTCCGGGTCGATCTCGCGCGCGGTGATGGCGGCGAGCAGCGCCTGATCGAGCAGCTGCATCCCCATGTCGCGGCTCGTCTGCACCTGGCTCGGGACCTGGTGCGTCTGATCGGT
>JASHYG010000104.1 GCA_030043215.1 Gammaproteobacteria bacterium | reverse complement strand
GATCCGGCGCAGCACGCGGTGCATCCGGCGCGGATGGTCGCGCTCGACCGGTGGGCGCTCGCCCGCACGCGGGAGCTGCAATCCGAGATCATCGAGGCATACCGGCGGTACGCCTTCCATCTCATCTATCACAAGGTGCACAACTTCTGCATCGTCGACCTCAGCGCCTTCTATCTCGATGTCGTGCGAGACCGGCTCTACACGACGCCGGCGGACAGCCTCGCGCGGCGCTCGGCCCAGACCGCGCTCCATCACATCGCGGAGAGCATGGTGCGCTGGCTCGCCCCGATCCTGTCGTTCACCGCCGAGGAGATCTGGCGGTGCCTGCCGGGGCCGCGTGAGGAGTCGGTGTTCCTTGCCACCTGGCACGAGCCGCCCGAGAGCGCCGCTCACGACATCGACTGGCCGAGCCTGATCGAGCTCAGGCGCGGCGTGCTGCGCGAGCTCGAGAAGCTGCGCGACGCGGGCGCGATCGGCGCGCCGCTCGATGCCGAGGCCGACATTTACTGCGTGCCCGCGGAGTACGAGCGATTCAACGCGCTCGGGGATGAGCTGCGCTTCTTCCTCATCACCTCGGCTGCGCGCGTGCACCGGGTCTCGACGCCTCCTCCAGGGGCGGTCCCGGCGAGCGATGTGGCGAGGGAAGGGGTGTGGATCGCGGTCAAGCCGACGCAGGCCGCAAAGTGCGTGCGCTGCTGGCATCGCCTCCCGGATGTCGGCTCTCACCCCGAGCACCCCGAGCTCTGCGGCCGCTGCGTCACGAACATCGCGGGCGGCGGCGAGCACAGGAGGTTTGCGTGACGCGGGGCTGGCGCTGGCTGCCCGTGACGGCCGTCGTCATCCTCCTCGATCAGCTCTCCAAGGCCTGGATGGGCAGGCATTTCAGCTTTGACGAGAGCGTCGCCGTACTCCCGGTACTCAACATCACGCTGCGATTCAACTCGGGAGCGGCGTTCAGCGTGCTGGCAGATGCCTCGGGCTGGCAGCGCTGGCTCTTCACGGGGCTCGCGATCGCGGTCGCCGCTATCATCGTGGTGTGGCTGTACCGACTCGATGGACGCAAGCAGTGGTTGCTCGCGTTGAGCCTGGCGCTCATCCTGGCCGGAGCGCTGGGCAACCTCATCGATCGCCTGGTCCTGGGCCACGTCATTGATTTCATCGATGTGCACTGGAAGGATGTGCACTTTCCGGCGTTCAACGTCGCCGACTCGGCGATCACCGTGGGCGCCATACTGCTGCTCCTCGACACCTGGGTCGCGGGCCGGCATAGGAGCGGATGATGGAAATACTGCTCGCCAACCCGCGTGGGTTCTGCGCAGGTGTCGATCGCGCCATCGACATCGTCGAGCGTGCGCTCGAGCTCTACGGCGCTCCGATCTACGTCCGCCACGAGGTGGTCCACAACCGCTACGTCGTCGATCGGCTGCGCGGGCTCGGCGCCATCTTCGTCGAGGAGTTGAAGGAAGTGCCCGACGACTCGACCGTCATCTTCTCGGCTCACGGGGTCTCGAGCGCCGTCGAGCGCACGGCCCGTGAGCGCGGGCTCAACGTCTTCGACGCGACCTGTCCGCTCGTCACCAAGGTGCACATGGAAGTGCAGCGCTACGCGCGCGACGGCCTCGACGTGATCCTGATCGGTCATGCCGGCCACCCCGAGGTCGAAGGTACGCTCGGGCGATTCGATACGTCCTTCGGCGGCCGGATGTACCTCGTTCAGAGCGCCGCGGAAGCCGGCGCCCTGACGGTGCGCGATCCGGCACGGCTCGCGTTCGTCACCCAGACGACGCTGTCGATGGACGACACGGCAGAGATCGTGGAAGTCCTGCGCAAGCGCTTTCCCGAGCTCGCCACGCCGCGCAAGGAGGACATCTGCTACGCAACGCAGAACCGCCAGGATGCCGTCAAGAAAATCCTCGAGCGCTGCGAGGTGCTGATCGTCGTCGGATCCAAGACCAGCTCGAACTCCAATCGCCTGCGCGAGCTCGCCGAGCGGAGCGGCGTACCCGGCTATCTCATCGATGGGCCGGAGGAGCTGCATCGCGAGTGGCTCGACGGCAAGCAGGTCATCGGCGTGACCGCTGGCGCCTCGGCGCCTGAGGTCCTGGTGCAGCAGGTGGTGGAGCGCCTGCGCTCCTGGGGCGGCAAGACGGCGCAGGAAGTCACCGGCCGCGAGGAGCACGTGATCTTCTCCCTCCCTCGGGAGCTGCGCCGCCTGGTCGGGGCGGAGCCGAAACCGGACTGACCGGCCTTTCGGGCCGTCCCCCGAGCGGTTCCCCGCCGCGCCTGGTGGTACAGTACGTCGAGCAGCGCTACTCCCTCTCGATGGAGGGCTGACGATGGCTGGACAATTGTCACGTCGGGCACTTCGTATTTCTGATTGGGCGACCGTCCTTCTCGGCGCCATGCTCACTGCGACCCTCGCCGCGGCGGAGCAGCCGGCAGATCAGCCGGCTCCTCAGAACTCGCATCCATTGCAGGAAGTGCAGGTCACCGCCTCGAAGCTCGACCGGCGGACGTTGAAACGCGTCGCCATCCAGTTCGTGAAATTGCATGGAGCGGTGAGCCCGGTCATCCGCCAAATCGGCCGCTGGCAGGCGGACGTGTGTCCGCGAGTGACCGGGCTGAACTCTGCGGCCAGCGCGCTTGTCTCGCGCCGTGTGGAGGAGGTCGCGCAAAGTGTCGGCGCACCGACCCGTGGAGTCGGCAAACGATGCACGGTGAACGTCGAGATCGTCTTCACGCCCGAGCCGCAGCAATTGCTGAATCACATCGCCAAAGCCTATCCGGAGCTTCTCGGGTCGTCCCGGTCGGTGGGCGACACCGTCTTTCACCGCGCCATTCAATCCTGGTATCTCACCGGGACGCGTTCGACGGAGGGGGTGAACCTGCCGGCCGACCCCCTCGACGACGCGATGTTCATGGGCTCCGTGGAGGGGTGCTGGGGGTGCAACGGGGAAGCGGGCGGCTTGGGGATCCAGGGTGAGATCGACTTGGCGCTGAATCAGTCTCTCGCCCCCGACGGCACGCATGTCGATCCGGCCTATGCCCGAGGGCTTGTCCCGAGCGGCGTGTCCGGCAGCTACTTGACCAAAGGTCTCACGAGCGAGCTCCTCCACGTGCTCGTCATCGTGGACACCCGCAAAGTAGCCGGGAACTCGCTACGGTCGATTTCCGACTACATCGCCATGCTCGCGCTCACGCGGATGGGCTCGCTCGATGGCTGCGGCGCGCTGCCGAGCATCGTCGACCTGCTGTCATCCGGCTGCGACGAGCGAGACAGGCCTCGGGCGCTCACCGACGCCGACACGGCGTACCTCAAAGCGCTTTATTCGTCGGACCTTGAGGCGAACCTCAACATTGAGGAGGGCGACATGCGCGACCGAATGGTGAAGGTGATCACGGGCCGGTAGTTGGGGGCCGGCGCCAAACTGATCCACTACCGCTCATGCTCTTTGTTGGCGCACCGAAATGCCCGGAAGTATGATGGCCAGCGATGCGGCTCCTTGTCGGGGAGGGCTGGCAATGGGACGACCGTTTGCACGACATATTTCTGCGTGGGTAGCTGTTGGCCTCGGCGCCATGCTCATCACGGCCCAAGCTGCGGCGCCGCAGGCGACCGATCAGCCGGCTCCTCAGGACTCGCAGTCGCTGCAGGAAGTGCAGGTCACCGCCTCGAAGCTCGACAGGCGCACGTTGAAACGCGTCGCCATCCAGTTCGTGAAATTGCATGGGGCAGCAAGCCCGGTAGCCTACGAACTCGACCAAATCGGCCGGTGGCGGGTGGATATATGTCCCCACGTGACCGGACTGAAGCCTGCGGCTACCGCGCTTGTCTCGCGCCGTGTGAAAGAGGTCGCGCGGACTGTCGGCGCACCGACTCCCGGAGTCGGCAAAAGATGCACGGCCAACGTCGAGATCGTGTTCACCCCACAGCCGCAGGGGCTCCTCGATCACATCGCCAAGGCCTCTCCGATGCTTCTCGGGTCATCCCGGTTGGCGGGTGACACTACTTTTCGCGGCGCTATTGAATCCTGGTATCTCAGCCGGACGAGGCCGGTGGCGGAATGGAATGAAACGATGGGGGGCAGCGACTTCGCCAGCTACTTCACCAACGGTCTCACGAGCGAGCTCGTCCAGGTGCTCGTCATCGTGGATACCAACAAGGTCGCCGGAAACTCGCTGCAGTCGATCTCCGACTACATTGCGATGCTGGTGCTCACGCGCACGGGCTCGCTCGAGGGCTGCAACGAGCTGCCGAGCATCATAGACCTGCTGTCATCCGGTTGCGGCACGCGAGACAAACCTCAGGCGCTCACCACCGCCGACACGGCGTACCTCAAAGCGCTTTATTCCGCGAACCTTGAGATGAAGCTCAGCATCGAGCAGGTCGACATGCGTGATCGAATGGTGACGTCGATCACGGGCCGATAGGCCACGCGAGTCAGCGCCAAACTGACCCAATACCGCCAGCCAAGGCATTTTGGGGGCGGCGGCCGCTTGGTTATAATGAAAAGTTATGGAGTCGCACCCGTCCGTTCCCGACGTATCGGCACTCTGCGCCAAGCGCTTTTCCGACTTCGGCATCAGGCCGACGGCCCAGCGCATGCAGATCGCCTCACTGCTGCTTGCTGCGCCGCAACATCTTTCCGCCGAGCAGATCCTCGCGTGCCTGCGCGCGACGGGGGCGCGAGTCTCCAAGGCCACGGTCTACAATACGTTAAATCTCTTCGCCTCCCGCGGCCTCATCCGGCAGCTCTGCGTTGACGGCGCGCGCGCTTGGTTCGACTCCAACATCGGCCCGCACTATCACTTCCACGACCTCGATAGCGGCCGGCTCATCGACGTGCCGATTCCCGATGTGCAGTTCAGCCGCCTTCCGCCGCCGCCGCCCGGCATGGAGATGGCGGGCATCGACTTGGTGATCCGGCTGCGGAAGAAGCCTGCCGAAGGCTGAGCCGGCCGCGGCTGCCCGTCACCAGCGCCTTCCTGTAGAATCCGCGCCCTCCCGCGGGAGCCCGCAGGCGGTGCCGGCTTAGCTCAGCCGGTAGAGCACATCATTCGTAATGATGGGGTCGTAGGTTCGATTCCTACAGCCGGC
>JASHYG010000103.1 GCA_030043215.1 Gammaproteobacteria bacterium | reverse complement strand
AAGTCGCCGTGCTTGGCGTCGCGAGCGCGCTCCACCGTCACCGCCGCCGGATCGGGCGGCGAGGGCAGCAGGTCGCCCGGGAGAGCTTGCAGGGCTTCAAGGAGGAGCTGCTCGAGCGGCTGCTTCAAGGGGGCGTCCGTGAGGGAATGGAGCGCGGCAGTCTATTTCTCCTCCGCCGAGTCCGCCAGCGCTCCGCGGGTCGAACTGCGCCCGCTGCGGCGGCTTCGCAGACAGGGACTGGTTGACACGCTGGCGCAATTGGCCTAAACGCCCCGGGGCAACTTTCTGGCTCGGGGGTCGTCGCATGAGACTGAAGCTCATCGGGGCCGGCCTCGGTCGTACCGGGGCCCTGTCGATCAAATTGGCGCTCGAGCAGCTCGGCTTCGGGCCTTGCTACCACATGACCGAGCTTTTCATGCACCCGTCACACGCGCCGCTCTGGGAGCGTGCCGCGGACAGGCACCCCGACTGGCAGACGCTCCTCAGCGGGTTGATGACAATGGTTCGCCGAGCCGCCATCGCGGTGTCCTTGACGGCGGCGCTTCTCGCCTCGCAGCGGGCCCCGGCAGCCCCGAGCGTCTACCCGACCGGCGTGACCCGTTACGACCCCGCGGCCGCCTACAACTGCGACGTGCTGTTCAGCGCGGCGGATCAGAAGACCTATCTCATCGACATGGACGGCCATGTCCTTCACCGGTGGGATCTCGCGGGGTTCCCCGCGAAGATGCTCGACCCTGCGCTGACCCATGGCGTCAGGGGCGAGGTCGGACTGCAGCTGTCGGCGATCCCCGCGGCGCGCGGCAATGGCGGCACGGGTGCCGTTCCCGGCCGGCCCGCCGAGTTTCGCAACGAGACGTTTGGGATCGTCGATTGGAGCGGGAACGTCGTTTGGAGCTGGGGTGCCCGAGCGCCCGGTGGCGCAGCACTGCAGCACCACGACTGGGACCGCCTGGCCGGCGGCGCCACGCTCATCCTCTCCAGCCGGAGCGGCATGCTGAACGGGTTCGGTCGGCGGCAGATGCTCGACGACGTGATCTACGAGGTCGACGCCCAGGGACGGACCATCTGGACTTGGACCGCGTCCGCGCATCTGCGGGAGCTCGGCCTCACGGCATCGCAGTTGCAGCTGATCGAGCGGCGCGCGCCGGCCGATTATCTGCATTTGAACGACATGGAGCCCCTCGGGCCGAACCGCTGGGAGAAGGCCGGCGACGATCGCTTCGCCGCGGACAACATCATGATCAGCTCGCGCAACGCGAGTGTCGTGGCGATCATCAGCCGCAAGACCGGCCACATCGTCTGGCGCTTGGGGCCGGACTTTCCCGCCGGCCGAGATGCGACACTGTTCGCACTGGGGGAGGGGACCGCGCCGGGACGGATCGGTCAGCTGAGCGGCCAGCACGATGCGCATCTGATTCCGGAGGGCCTTCCCGGGGCCGGCGATCTGCTGGTATTCGATAACGAAGGCGAAGCCGGCTTTCCGCCGCAGGAGCTGCCGCTCATCGGAGGCTCCCGCGCGCTGGAGATCGATCCGGTCAAGCGCGTCGTCGTGTGGCAGTACACCGGTACGAAGGCCACTTTCTACAGCCCCTACATCAGCAGCGTTGAGCGCTTGCCGAACGGCAACACGCTGATCGACGAAGGCATCGATGGGCGGTTCTTCCAGGTGACGTCTCAGGGCAGGATCGTGTGGGAATACGTCGCGCCGATGCGCGGTACAGCCGGCGGCCCCGCGGGAGCCGTCTATCGTATCCAGGCGGTGCCTTACGACTGGGTACCTCTGCCGGGGCCTCATTCGCAGGCTCCCGTGCAGGCCCCGGCGCTCGAGAGCTTCCACGTCCCAGCGGCAGAGTAGCCGGCTAGAACAGCTCGATCGGGTCCACATCGAGCGCCCACCGCACGCGCCGCGCGCTCGGGAGCTGCTCCAGCTCCGGCAGCCAGGCGTCGAGAAACGGGTGCAGCGCTCCGCGGTCCGGGCTCTCGATCAGCAGCTGCGCGTGATAGCGCCCCGCACGCTTGGCCATCGCGGCCGGCACGGGACCGAGCAGCTTCACGCGAGGCGGCTTGCCGGCCGCGCGCCGCGCGTCGCTCAGGAACGCCAGCGCCGCCTCTGACGTCTCCGCGGAATCGCGCACGGCTGCGAGCCGGCTGAACGGCGGCCACGCAGCCTGGGCTCGCTCGGTGAGCGCCGTGCGCGCGAAGCCCTCGTAGCCCTCCACCAGCAGATTCTGGAGCAGCGGATGCTCGGGGAACTCCGTTTGAATGAGTACCTCGCCCGGCTTCGCCCCGCGGCCGGCGCGGCCGGCCACTTGCACGATCGTCTGCGCAAGCCGCTCGGGCGCGCGGAAGTCGGTGCTGAAGAGGCCTTGGTCGGCATTGAGCACGACGACGAGCGTCATGTTCGGGAAGTCGTGTCCCTTGGTGACCATCTGTGTGCCGACCAGGATGCGCGCGGCGCCGGAAGCGATGCGCGCCATCACCGACTCCATGTCCCCTCGATGCTGGACGACGTCACGGTCGAGACGGACCAGAGCGCTCGCGCCGAAGGTCTCCGCGAGCGTTTCCTCGATGCGCTCCGTTCCCTGTCCGACGGACTTCACGAGGAACCCGCACTGCGGGCAGCGCTCGGGCAGTCTCGTCTCGGCGCCGCAGTGATGGCAGCGCAGGCGCTGCGCCGCGCGATGCACGGTGAGCCGCGCGTCGCAGTCCTTGCAGGGAGCGATCCAGCCGCAGGCGGTGCAGAGGAGCGTCGGCGCGTACCCGCGCCGGTTGAGGAACACGAGCACCTGTCCATCCTCGGCGAGGTGCCGCTCGATTCCCTGCAGTGCGGGCGTGGACAGTCCGGCGTGAGCCGGATGCGCCCGCAAATCGACGAGCGACACTCGCGGCGGCTCGCTCTGGACCGCCCGGTTCGGGAGCGACAGGCGCTCGTACCGGCGTGTGGCGACATTGTGCAGCGTCTCGAGCGCCGGAGTCGCCGAGCCGAGCACGATCGGGACGCCCGCGCGCTGTGCGCGCATCACGGCCACGTCGCGGGCCGAATAGCGAAAGCCGCCTTCGTGCTGCTTGAAGGAAGCGTCGTGCTCCTCATCGACGATGATGAGTCCGAGCTCCGGCACCGGCGCGAACACCGCCGAGCGCGTGCCGATCACGATGCGCGCCTGTCCGCCGAAGGCCTCGCGCCAGGCCGCGAGGCGCTCGCGATCGGTGAGCGCGGAGTGCATCACGGCGAGTGGCGCATCGAAGCGGTCGCGGAATCGTCCGACGAGCTGGGGCGTCAAGCCGATCTCCGGCACCAGCACCAGGGCACTCCGTCCGCGGCGTATCACCTCCTCGATGGCGCGGAGGTAGACCTCGGTCTTGCCGCTGCCGGTGATCCCGTGAAGCACCCACGCCGCGAAGCGGCCGAGCGATCCGCAGATCCCCTCGACCGCGAGGGCCTGCTCCGGAGTGAGGGGCAGCCCTGCGCGCCGCGTGCCGGCAGCCTTCGAGGGAGGCGGCGCAGGCGTCTCCATCCGGCAGGCGGCCCAGCCTCTGTGCTGCAGGGCACGTGCCGCCTCGCGCCAGCCAGGGTCGCCCGCCGCCTCCGCGGCATCCTGTTGCTCGGCGAGCTGCGCGAGCAGCCGGCGTTGCCGGGGTGCCCGCCGGAGCTCACCGCGCCGGAGGGCCTCCACCCCTTCCGGGGTGGCCAC
>JASHYG010000102.1 GCA_030043215.1 Gammaproteobacteria bacterium | reverse complement strand
AGTAGTCGCGCTGCATGTCCTCGTCCTGCTGGGCGAGCAGCACGCACGTCACCGTGTGCGAGGTGCTCGCATAGCCGCCGAGGAAGCCGTGCGAGTTGCCGTAGATGCGCACGCCGCGCTGGCTGGAGACCGACGCGCCCTCGGAGTTCGTCACGCGCGCGTCAACGGCGAGGCCGGACGCCTCGCAGGCCCGGGCGAGCTCCACCGCCTCGTCCGGCTCGAGGCTCCAGGGATGGCAGAGATCGAGATCCGGAATCTCGCGGGCGAGGTCTTGCGGATCGGCGAGGCCGGACGCCTCGTCCTCCGCGGTGTAGCGGGCGATGGCGCACGCCTTCTCCACGGTCGCGCGCACGGCCTCCGCGCTCAAGTCGGCCGTGCTGGCCGACCCCTTGCGCTTGCCGAAGTACACCGACACCCCGAGCCCGCGGTCGCGCTGGTACTCGACCGTATCCACCTCTCCGAGGCGCACGGTGGCGGTCAGGCCGCGCTGCAGGCTCGCGTCCGCCTCGCACTGGCTCGCTCCGCGCCGCTGCGCTTCCTGCAACACGAGCCTCACGACGGCCGCGAGCTCGGGGATTCGCGATGCGTCCACTTCCTGCTGCATAGAATCGAGCCGCCCGGATCACACTGATGCAGAATTGCATTGTAGCAGCCGAGGTTCCCGGTACGGTGCGAGACAAGACAGGCGAGAACGGGCGCGGCGCAGCCGAAGCGCTTCCGAGCAAGAGCGCGCGCAAGCGCACCGCGCAGGCCGCGCAGGCGCTCGGCGAGCAGCTGATCGAGCTGCGCGACGCGGAGCTCGATGCGCTCGGCCTGCCCGAGCGCCTTTCCGAGGCGATCCGCGACGCGCGCGGCATCAAGAGCCGGGGCGCCGGCGCACGGCAAAGACAGTACATCGGCCGGCTGATGCGGGAAATCGACGCGGATGCGATCCGCGGCGCCCTCGACGCGCGGCACGCCCGAGCGGCGCTCGAGGCCGAGCGCTCCCGGAAGGCCGGGGCGCCGGATGCGGGGTGGCCGGACCCGGCAGCGGCGCGAGGACCCGCTCGACGCTACAATGACACCATGAAGCCCCTGGTCGGCATCATCATGGGATCGGCATCGGACTGGGAGACGATGCGGCACACCGCCGAGACGCTCGATGCGCTGTCGGTCCCGTACGAGGTGCGCGTCGTCTCGGCGCACAGGACCCCGGACCTGCTGTTCGAGTATGCCGGCAGCGCCCGTGAGAGGGGGCTCGAGGTCCTGATCGCGGGCGCCGGAGGCGCCGCGCATCTGCCCGGCATGGCCGCCGCCAAGACGACTTTGCCCGTCCTCGGCGTGCCCGTGCAGTCGCGGGCTCTCAATGGGCTCGACTCCCTGCTCTCGATCGTGCAGATGCCGGCCGGCGTGCCGGTCGCGACGTTCGCGATCGGCTCGGCCGGGGCGATCAACGCGGCGCTCGGCGCCGCGGCCATCCTTGCCAACAAGTACCCCGCCGTCGAGGCGGCCCTGCTCGCCCACCGAGAGCGGCAAACCGCCTCCGTGCTCGAGAACCCGGATCCGCGCGGCCCGGGCAAGGCATGACGATCGGGATCGTGGGCGGCGGCCAGCTCGGCCGCATGCTCGCCCTCGCGGGCTACCCGCTCGGCCTCGACTTCCTCTTCCTGGATCGCTCCCCCTCCGCGCCGGCCGGGCAGGTCGCACCGCTTCTCTGCGCGGAGTTCACGGACTCGAGCCGGCTCGCGGAGCTCGGCGCGCGCTGCGACGTCGTGACCTTCGACTGGGAGAACGTTCCGGTCCACGCCCTGCGCGAGCTCGTCGGACACTGCCCGGTCAGGCCGTCGATCGCCGCGCTCGCGACCGCGCAGGATCGCGCGAGCGAGAAGCGCCTGTTCGAGCGGCTCCGCATTCCGACGACCCGCTGGCGCAGTGTCGACTCGCGCCCCGAGCTCCTGCGTGCCGCGGAGGCGATCGGTCTGCCCGGAGTGCTGAAGACTCGCCGCCTGGGCTATGACGGGAAGGGACAGGCGCTCGTGCGCACGCACGACGATCTCGAGCAGGCGTGGACGCATCTCGGCTCGGCGCCGCTCCTGTACGAGGAGCACATCCCGTTCGACTTCGAGGTGTCGATCATCGGCGCGCGTGACCGGCGCGGCAAGACCGCAATCTATCCGCTGTGCCGCAACACCCATGCGCAAGGCATCCTGCGCGTCACGCGCGCGCCGTGCGGGCCGGCCCGCCTGCAGGCGCTCGCGGCGCGGCGTCTGCGCCGCGCGCTCGATCATTTCCGCTATGTGGGAGTCCTCACGATCGAGTTCTTCGTGCGCGGCGGCAGGCTGATCGCGAACGAGATGGCCCCCCGCGTGCACAACTCCGGCCACTGGACCATCGAGGGCGCGGTGACCAGCCAGTTTGAGAATCACCTGCGCGCCATCGCGGGCCTGCCGCTCGGCTCCCCGGCCGCGCGTGGCCATTCGGCGATGATCAATCTCATCGGGAAGCTCCCGCCGCGCGGCGAGCTGCTCGCGCACCCGGGGCTGCATCTGCACGACTACGGGAAGGAGCCGCGGCCGGGACGCAAACTCGGGCACTGCACGCTGGTTGCCGCGACCGCTCGCGCCTGCGACGGGGGGGCACGGCGGTTGCTGGCCGAGTTGGCCCCGGACATTCGCATCCCTTAAGATCGCCTCGACGTGGCGCAGCGCAGGCATCCGGACGCCGCGGGAACCCATCGACCATGTACCTCGAGCTTTTCAAGCTGAAGGAGCTGCCGTTCCGGCTGAGCCCGGACCCGCAGTTCCTGTACCTGAGCAAGCAGCACGCGCGCGCCAAGGCGTACATGGAGTCCACGATCTGGTTCACCGACGGATTCGTCGTGATCACGGGCGAGATCGGCTCGGGCAAGACGACGCTCATCGAGTCCTTTCTGCAGGAGATCCAGAAGGACGTGGTGGTCGCGCAGATCAATCAGACTCAGGTCTCGGCGGTCGACTTCCTGCAGGCCGTGCTCGTTCAATTCGGCTTCTCGCCGTTCAAGATGAAGAAGGCCGAGCTCATCGCGACCATCAACAGCTTCCTCGTCGAGCAGTACGCGGCCGACCGCAAGGTGCTGCTCATCATCGATGAGGCGCAAAACCTCTCCCAGCGGGTGCTCGAGGAGATCCGCCTGCTGTCGGGCGTCGAGACCACGAAGGAGAAGGTGCTGCGCATCATCCTCGCGGGACAGCCCGAGCTCAACGAGAAGCTCGATGCGCCGGAGCTCACGCAGCTCGCGCAGCGGATCCGGCTGCGCTTTCACTTAGGGACGCTGACGCCCGCGGAGATGCGCGCCTACATCCAGCACCGACTCGAGGTGGCCGGAGCCGCCGACCGCACCCTCTTCGCGGAGGAGACCTTCCCGGAGATCTACCGCTACACGGGGGGCGTGCCGCGTCTCATCAACACGCTGTGCGACACCGCCA
>JASHYG010000101.1 GCA_030043215.1 Gammaproteobacteria bacterium | reverse complement strand
GCGCGCCGCTACAATGAGTAATGGCCCGCACGCTCAGGAGCACCCCCGCCCGCGATGGTTTCTGGATGCCGAGCGAGCTCGGACCGCACGCGGGATGCTGGATGCTCTGGCCGGAGCGGCCGGACAACTGGCGCGACGCGGCACAGCCGGCGCAGAGCGCATTCGCGGCGCTCGCCGTTGCCCTCTCGCAGTTCGAGCCCGTCACGGTTGGGGTATCGGAACCGCAGTTCGATCGCGCGCGGACTCTCCTGCCCGCCGAGGTGCGGGTCGTTGAGCTGTCTCATGACGACTGCTGGATGCGGGATGTGGGCCCGACCTTCGTCGTGAACTCGCGCGGCGAGCGCCGTGGGGTCGACTGGCGCTTCAACGCCTGGGGAGGGATGCAAGGCGGCCTGTACTCTCCCTGGGACCAGGATGAGCGGGTGGCGCGCAAGGTCCTCGAGCTCGAAGGCTGCGACCGCTACGCGGCGCCGCTCATCAACGAAGGCGGCGCCGTACACGTGGACGGCGAGGGGACGGCGCTCGTGACCGAGGAATGCCTGCTCAACCCCAATCGCAACCCGGCGCTGCGCCGGGAGGACATCGAGACTCACCTGAGGTCCTATCTCGGCGTGAGCGCGATCGTCTGGCTCGGCCGGGGCATACCGCACGACGAGACGAGCGGCCACATCGATAATCTCGCCTGCTTCGTCCGGCCGGGCGAGATCGCCCTCACCTGGACCGACAATCGACGTGATCCGCAACACGCCGTCTCGCTGGACGCGTTGGCCCGCCTGCTCGATGGGCGCGACGCGCGCGGGCGGCGCTTCAAAGTGCACAAGCTCCCCATGCCAGGTCCGCTCACGCTCACCGCGAAGGAGGCGGCGGGCGTCATCCCGCGCCAGGGGACGAAGCGGCGGCGTGCGGGTGAGCGGCTCGCGGCGAGCTACGTCAATTTCTACCCGGCGAACGGCGGGATCGTGATGCCTCTGCTCGACCGCCGCACCGACCGGCTGGCCGGCGCCCGGCTCAAGCGGCTGTTCCCGGGGCGCCGTGTCGTCGGCATTCCCGCGCGCGAGATCCTCCTAGGCGGCGGCAACATTCACTGTCTCACGCAACAGGTGCCGGGCCGCGCGAGGCGGCGCCGGCCTACGACCCGATCCGCCGCCGGCACCTAATGCCCCGCCGCGAGCCGCTGCGCGCTCTCGAGCCACACTCGTTGCGCCCGGCGATAGTGGGCGGGCGCGATGCGCGCCTGCTCGAGCAGCTCACGGGCGACATTCGCGGCCTCCGGACCCTTGCCTTGGGCTTTTAGCAGCTGCGCGTAGCGCACGGAGGCTTCGGCGCCCGGATAGGCGGGCGCGAGGACCTTGTACTCCTCGAGGGCCTTCGCGACGTTGCCCTCGGCCTCGAGCGCGCGGGCATAGAGCAGGTGACCCTCGGGAGAGCGGAAGTCCGGATTGAGCCGAATGAGCTCATCGAGAGTGGCGCGGGCAGCGGAGGCGTCGCCCTTGCCGAACTGCGCTTTGGCGAGTCCCAGCATGAGGTTCGGGTCCTGCGCGTAAAGTCCCGTCAGAGTCTGGTGGTAGGTCGCGATGGCCTCGTCGTAGCGGCCGTGCCGCACCAGCTCGTCCGCATAGCGCTGCCGGCTCGCCACGTTGCCGCTGATCCGCGCTTCGTTCTCGTAGCGGCGCAGGTCGGCCCCGGGATCGAGCGCCTTCTTCATGCCGCGAGCGGTGCGCCGGGCTCCCTGGCTGCGGAACAGTGCGGGCAGCAGCTCCACGATGACATACGCGATGATGCCGGCACCGGGAAGCAGCACGAGAACCCAGATCCAGAGCCAGTTGCGTCCAGTCTTGATGATATGGACGATGAGCAGCACCAGGATGACGATGAAGGGCAGGGAAACGTGCAGCAGCGACATGCCGATCCTCGGACGATTTAGCCGCACAGCTTACTCAGCTACGGCCCCAATCTCCAAGCAGCGGCCTGCAGGGGACCGCGCGCGGCCGCGAGCGAGGCTGGTATTCTTGTCGGGTGAACGCGCATCGGGTGGTCTCTCCTCGCGCCGGGGCCTTGAGCGTCGTGGCGATGGCTCTCGGCTGGCTGGTCCTCGGATCTATCGCCGCCCGCGCTTCGGATGGGGACCCGTCGCCGCCGGCGAGCACGGACAAATCGCAGGCCCCCGCACCTCACCGGCTGCGGATCGGCCTGGTCCTGTCCGGTGGCGGGGCGCGCGGCGCCGCGCACATCGGCGTGCTCAAGATGCTCGCGGAGATGCACATCCCGATCGACGCCATTGCCGGAACGAGCATGGGCGCGGTGGTCGGAGGCCTCTACGCGAGCGGACTCTCGCCGAGCGAGATCGAATCGGTCATGGCGTCGGTGAACTGGGACGACGCGTTCAGCGACGTGCCGCCTCGCAGGGAGCTCAGCTTTCGCCGCAAGGAGGAAGACCTGCAATTCCCGGTCAAGTTTCCGCTCGGCATCCGCGGCGGGAAGCTGCGGCTGCCGGCGGGCCTGATCGAGGAGGAGACCCTGACGCGGATACTGCGGCGGCTCACGCTCCCGATCTCCGGCATCACGAGCTTCAACGATCTGCCGACCCCGTTCCGGGCGGTCGCAACCGATCTGTCGACCGGTGAGCCCGTCGTCATGCGAGCGGGCGATCTGACCACCGCGATGCGGGCGAGCCTGTCCGCTCCGGGCATCTTAAGCCCGGTGGAGCGCGAGGGCCGTCTGCTGGTCGATGGCGGCATCGCCGAGAATTTGCCGATCGATGTCGCGCGCGAGATGCACGTGGATGTCCTCATCGTCGTCGATGTCGGTTTCCAGCTCTATCCGCGCGCCAAGCTCGTGAGCCCGACCGCCATCTCGAACCAGATGCTCGGGATCCTCATCCGCCGGGAGTCCGAGCGGCAGCTGAACACCTTGACGCCGCGAGACGTCCTCATCACGCCGCAGCTGGGGGATGCCTCCTCGTTCGACTTTGGCATCGTGAAGCAGGCCATCGCCCTGGGCGAGCAGGCTGCGCGCGCGGCAACCCCGCGCCTCGCCGCGCTCGAGGTGAGCCCGCAGGCCTACACGGATTACATCGCCAAGCGCCAAGCGGCGCGTGAGCAGCTGCCGGTGATCCAGTTCGTGCACGTGGACCCCGACTCGAAGCGCTACGAGGCATCGCTCCACGCGCTGTTCGACGACCTCATCGGCAAGCGCCTCGATCCGAACGTGGTGGACAGCCGCGTCACGGACCTCTACGGGCGCGGCGATCTCGCGATCCTCGACTACCGGGTCGCGAACGACAACGGCGAGGAAGGGCTCGACCTCTCGGCCCAGCGTAACTCCTACGGCCCGAACTACGTACGGTTCGGCCTGAATCTACAGGATGACTTCCAGGGCAACGCCGTCTACAACGCGGAGGCCCTGCTCGTGATGTCGGAGCTCACCTCGACGGGCTCGGAGTGGGTCTGGGATCTGCAGGAAGGCGTCTCACCGCACATCTACTCGGAGTTCTTCCTGCCGCTCTCGAACTACTGGACGTACTTCATCGTGCCGAATGTCGAGTACTCGGCGACCAACGTGCCGCTCATCAACGGCGCCGAGCAGGAGACCGCGAACTTCAGGCTGCGCGACTTCGACTATGGCCTCGACTTCGGCCGCCAGCTCGGCAACTGGGGCGAGGCCCGCATCGGGCTGCTGCACGACGAGGGCACCTCGTACGTGCGTATCGGCGATCCGGATCTGCCGGCGACGCACTTCCGGGACTACGGCTATTTCGTGCGCTTCTCGTACGATCAGCTGGACGATGTGAATTTCCCCCACTCCGGAGAGCTTGCGACGCTGCAGTGGAACAGCGAGAACAGCTGGGTGGCGCAGCAGGGCGCGGCGGGTTCCGAGAGCCCGCTCAACCAGGTCACCCTCAATTGGCTCGGTGCCGCGTCGTTCGGCCGCGAGACGGCCGTTCTCTGGACGACGGGCGGAACGACGCTGAATGAGACCGCGCCGCTCGATCTGCACACGCAGTTCATGCTCGGGGGGCTGTTCAATCTCTCCGGACTGCCGGCCGAATCGCTCGCGGGATCGAACTTCGGGATCGCTCGCCTCCTGCTCTACCGCAAGATCGGCAGCGGCGGGGAAGGACTGTTCGACTTTCCCGCCTACATCGGCTTCTCGCTCGAGGCGGGGAATGTCTGGCAGGAGCGCCAGAGCATCGACTTCGACTCCCTACGCAAGGACGAGAGTGTCTTTCTGGGGCTCGATACGCCGCTCGGACCGGTGTACCTCGCGACGGGCTTCGATCAGACCGGCACGGAAGCCTTCTACCTCTTTCTCGGCCGCACGTTCTGACCGCCCCCAGTGTTCGGGGACGGCCCGGAGCCGTTACGGGCCCCGCCGCCCTCCGCTACAGCCCGCGGCTCTCGGCCAGTTTCTCGACCTTCTCGAACACGAGCGAGGGGCGGTCGCCCGAGCGCGAGTACTCGTGGCGGCGGCTCATCTCCTCGAGCGCGGCGTCGCGCTCTTCGCGCGTGGCGTACCAGTGAACGCGGCTCCATTGGGGGCCCAGGAGCTTGCGGAAGGGGTCTCCGGATGGAAGGCTGATGCGAACGCCGTAGGGCTGCAGCCTCTCGGTCGGAGGCGCTCGGAGGTTGTGGGCCTGACTGATTCCCATCGCCCAAGCTTACCGATTTCCTCGGGGGGTGGAAGGGCCCCGGCCTGGCTCGGCACAGCTTGTGTTGCGCGACCGCGGTCCCCACACTGTCCGCAGGCGGCAGCATCGCAGGAGCTTGCATCTCATGGCTCTGTTTCGCGCCAAGTCGGAGATCCCCTCTCCACGAGAGGCCTTGCCCGGGCGGGCGGCGCCCCTCTCCGTTCCCGAGACCCACTTCGTGAACGGACGGCGCATCGTCCCGCCGTTTCCCGCAGGACTCAAGGAGGCCCTCTTCGGGCTCGGCTGCTTCTGGGGCGCCGAGAAGCACTTCTGGCAGGTGCCCGGCGTCTATTCGACCGCTGTCGGCTATGCGGGCGGCCACACGCCGAATCCGACGTATGAAGAGGTGTGCACCGGCCGAACGGGCCACGCCGAAGTCGTGCGCGTCCTCTTCGATCCGGCGAAGGTCTCCTATCGGCAGCTCCTCGAGCAATTCTGGGAGAG
>JASHYG010000100.1 GCA_030043215.1 Gammaproteobacteria bacterium | reverse complement strand
GACGAGCAACCGGAGACCGAAGCGCCCCAGGCGCTGGCCGGCGCCGATGCGTTCGCTGCAGCGGTCGCCGCCCGGTTGACTTCGAGCGATCCGGAGGTCGCTCGCGATACGTCCACATTTCTGAAGAAGCAGGCGCGTCTGCTCGACCTGCAGGCCCAGCATCTCGAGGACGAGCATGCCTCCCGCCTGACTCACCTGCGCCTGACCGTCGCGGCCGCGAAGCGCAAGCGCTACGCTGATCACGTCCGCAACTGGGTCTACACCGGCGTCGCGCTGATCGTCTTGGGGGTGCTCCTCGCTGCGGCTCGCATGACCTTCGAGGCGATGAGCGACCATAGCCTCGTCGTGGAGGACTTCACCGTGCCGTCGGACCTTGCGGCTCGCGGCGTCACCAGCCAGGCGCTCGCCGAGGACCTGGCGAACCGAGTCGCGGCCATCCGTGCCACGGCGAACCGCGTTTCCGTCAGTTCCTCGAGCGAGGTTCGCGCCAATCAGAGCGGCGTTCTGAAGGTGCAGATCCCGGAGACGGGAGTCTCCGTCGACGAGCTCGAGCGCTTCCTGCACCGCTGGCTCGGCTCCCAGACGGTCGTGAGCGGGGAGCTGCGCGAGGAGGCGGGCGGCTCGATCTCTCTTGTGTTGCACATCGCCGGCGCGGATCCGATCGTGGTGAGCGGTTCGAGCGTGGATCTGGATCACCTGATGCAGACCGCCGCCGAGAGGGCGTTTGCGACCTTCGACCCTGTCAACAACGTCATCTATCTAGGCGCCACCGGCCGCCTCGCCGAAGCCTACGAGGCCGCTCGGCGTTACGCACACAGCGCGGGAGTGGCGGCGCAGTCCAACCGAGATCAGGCCCGCGCGTATTCGCTGCTGAGCGATACGGATCCGGACCCTCGGCGTGCGCTCTCGACCGCATTGATCGCGACCGACATCGACCCGCGTGTGATGGTCGGCTGGATGGAAGCTTTGTCGCACAGCCAGGTTCTGGATCACGACGAGGCTGTCGTCGATTTCGCCCGGAAGCTGATGGGAACCCGGAAGCGAGACCAAGCGCCCTCGGAGCGCGCCCACTACCCCCTGCTCATCGCCGGCGCGCACGTGATGATTGACCGTGCCATGGGGGACTTCGCGGCCTTGCAGCGCGATTTCGAGGTCTTTGACCGGAGCGCGAGCGTCCAGCTCTCCAATCGTTATGCCGAACGCGTCCAGGCGGCCGCGCTCTTGCACGACGAGGCGGCCGCCCGGCAGGATCTCGCCTTAGCGCTCGCCGCCGGACCTGCGGACAGCGCCGTGCTGGAGGCCCGTTGGGATCTCAGCTCCGCGGCGGGCGACTGGGCGCAGGCACTCGATGCCGCAAAGACGTTGATCACGGAGGAGCAGAAGTCGGTAGAGCCAAGCGCCGGGTTAGCAACCGCCGAGTTATTAGCCCTCTTTGCGCTTCCTGCAGTCCCCGCGGAAATCACGCTCGCCACCCGATATCGACCCTTGCTCGCCTACGCGGAGGCGATGACCGGCGATACCGCATCCGCCACCGCGTTCATCTCGCAGACCCCGATGGACTGCTATCTCTGCGTGCGCATGCGCGCGCGGATCGCCGCGGTGACGGGAGATGCGGCCACCGCCGACCGCTGGTTCGCCGAAGCCGTGCGTCAGGCGCCGGATCTGCCGATGGCCTACTACGAGTGGGGTCAGGCGCTCCTCGCGCGTGGGGATCTTGCAGGCGCCGCGCGCGAGCTCTCCCTCGCGCACGACAAGGGGCCGCACTTCGCCGATCCCCTCAAAGCCTGGGGAGACGTGCTCGCGAAGCAGGGTCACTGGAGCGACGCCGTCGCCAAGTACGACGAGGCGCTCAAGTACGCTCCCAACTGGGCTGCACTGAGTCACGCTCGCGACGCGGCGGCGAGCAAACAGCGCTGACCTCGCAGCTCACTTGGCGGTGAGCGCCTCGTCGAGCGTTTGGGCCGTCAGCACGCGTACAGCCATGTCGTCCAGCTCTTCGATCCCGGAGGCGCGGATGCGGGCTTCTGTCTCCGCCGGCAACGCACCAAAGCGCAAGGCCAGCAGCTTCATCACGATTTGCGCGCGGCCTTCCGCTTGGCCCTCGGCCTTTCCTTCGGCCTTGCCCTGGCCGAAGTATTCTCTGGCAAACGGGCTCAGGTACTCGTGCTTTGCAGGGTCCATAGATGCCAACGCCCGGCGGGCGACCTCCGTCAACGTCATCATCGCCAGATCGTAATACAGTTGCCTTCGATCGGCATCGAGTCCGAGGCTCGCCAGCTTTGCTCCGTAGGCGATCTGTGCGGCCTTCGATGGGTCCGCGTCTTGACCGTGCGCCATCGCCGAGAGCACGGCGAGCTCAGGCTCCTTCCGTGCACGGGTCTCCTCGAGCACCTCGGGCACCACCGCGGGTCCGATCACCCACGGCGTCCAGCAGTTGCCGCAGCCGAGCTCGATGGGTTCGCGGGCCCAGCAGGCAACGCTCTCCTCCGCCGTGATGACCAGCAAGCACACGGGGCACTTCAGGCGCGCACGCAGGTTCACCGTGTACGCAGGCCAAGTGTACAGCTTGTTGTCGTCGCTGCCGAGCTGAACCTCAACGACGATGCCGTATACGGGCTTCTCCTGCCGTAGCACCACGACGAGGTCCGCCCGATACTCCGCCGGCTGTACCTCATTGAGATTTGCCGATTCGATGCGAGCGTCGCTGTAATACGGCAGCTCAGCGCGCAGTGCCTCACGGGCCAGCTCCGGAGCGAGATCGGGCCGGTTGCGGAACAGCAAGAGGAGGGTTTCGTGCAGCAGCGATGGCATGCGGGGTTGGAAGGTAAGGTGAGCGGCGCGCCCTGGCCACACTCAAATCTGACGTCTTTGAGCAATAATTCGCGTGCAGATATTTGCCAGGGACATCGACAAGACGACCGAGGCGCCGACCGAAGCGACGTCTGACATGGACGTCGCTCGACGCAGTGGCGAGCAAATGACGCTGACCTCGCGGCGTTCGTAGAACGACGTCGCGATGCAAGGCGCTGTGTCCGACCCCTGCGATCTGGGGTGGTAGCTTGCTGGAGATCCATCGGGAGGCCGTGGTCAGGGATTGGCGATGGCGACCGTGCGGGCGTTTGCCCTGGATCAGACGCTCGCGTATCGTGCTTGTCCGGGGATCTTCGAAGAACGCATCCGGCTCCAGGCATGGCGGCGAGGAAGTCGTCCTGAGTCGACCGGTATTCATGAACGGCGCGTTTCCGCGGAAACGGACGTCGGATTACGCCGGCGCACGCGGACGTCGTAGCGATCGTATACGATTGCGGGAAAACCATACCATGCGGACACCCGCAGAGCATTCACCATGGCCGACGATCTATTAGGCGGCGTCCTCGGCGGCGAGGAGGAGAGCTCCGAGCCGGTTGCGCCCGAAGCGCTAGCCGGCGCCGAGGCATTCGCCGCCGCGACCGTTTCCCGCTTGAGCGGCGACGACCCCGGCGTCGCGCGCAAGACCGAGGTGTTCCTCGACAAGCAGGCGCGGCTGCTCGATCTGCAGGCCCAGCATCTCGAGGACGAGCACGCCGCCCGCCTGCGCCACCTGCACCTGAGCGTCGCCGCCGCGAAGCGCAAGCGCTACGCCGACCGGATGCGCAACGGTTTGTACACCTGCATCGCGCTGATCGCCCTCGGCGTGCTGATCGCCATCATTCGCATGACCGTCCAGGCGATGACGGATCATAGCCTCGTGGTCGAAGACTTCACCGCGCCGGCGGACTTTGCGGCCCGCGGTATCACGAGCCAAGCGCTCGCCGAGGATCTGGCGACCCGCCTCTCGGCCATCCGCGCGCTTACGAACAGCCACTCCATCACTCAATCGGGTGAGATCCGCTCCGACCAGGCCGACAGCCCGAAGGTGCAGATCCCGGAGACCGGCTTATCCGTGGACGAGCTCGATCGCTTCATGCATCGCTGGCTCGGCCATCAAACCGTGCTGAACGGAGAGCTTCGCGACGAGCCGGGCGGACAGATCTCCATCGCGCTGCAC
>JASHYG010000099.1 GCA_030043215.1 Gammaproteobacteria bacterium | reverse complement strand
TCGAGCTGCTGCGGCGTCAGTATCGCGTTCGCGGCGATGGCGCTCTGCATGGAGCTCGCGAGCGAGCCGTAGGAGGTACCGCTCTGACTCAGCACGGCCTGAAGCTCGCTCGAGCTGGTCGGCATGTAATTGCGTACCGTTCCGCTCAGCAGGGACTCCATGCCCCGGTCTCCAGTCATCGCGCGGTAGGTCTGCTCGACCTGCTGCAGCTGGCTCTGGGCCGTCGCAAGCGCCTGCTCCATGAGACTGACCTGCTGGATGAGTTGCGCAATGGCGCCGACGTCGATGACCGCCCACTGCGCGCGCGCCGCCGGCGCGACCCCGAAGAGCGCAAGGATGCACATCAGCCGGAGAGCCACGCGGCTATTCGAGACGGCGTTCTGCGTTGTCATGGCATGGTCTCCATCATTGAAGTCTGCAAGCGCTGGTTCAGCCGGCCGGAGCAAGCGAGGCGAGGAAGGGCGGCAGCCACTCGCCGGGCTCGGTGCCCGTCTCGGCGATGATCCGGCGCATGCGCTCGACCTCGGCGGCTCGCCCCGAGATGACCGCCAGCTCGGCGTCGAAGCCCTTGAGGTCGAGCTGGCAAACGACGCTGTGGCGGCCTTGCTTGACGAGAAACGCACGCGAGCCCGGCGCCAGCTGCTGCTTGATCAGCTTGAACTCCCGCTCGGTCAGTCCGAGGCCCGCGACATAATCCTCCTCGTTCGCATCGACATTCGGGAAGAAGATCTTGGTCGGGGTCTGCTCGACGATCGTGCGGCTGATCGGGCTCTGCAACACGTCGCTCGCGCTTTGCGTCGCGAGGCACATGACGGCGTTCAACTTGCGCCACGTCTTCGGTCCGTCCTTCGCGAAGCGCTCGAATGCCGGGTCGGCGAGCAGCCGCCAGAACTCGTCCATCCAGCACACGAGACGCCGCCCATCGAGCAAACGCCGCACGAGATGGAAGAGATAGAGCGTGACGGGAGGCCGCGCGATCTCGTTGTCCAGAAAGTCGGTCACGTCGAATCCGATCACCGGCCTGCCCTCCAGGCGCGGGACCACCGAGTCCTCGACGTTGTCGAACACCCAGCCGTAGTCCCCGCGCGTCGCCTCACACCACCGGGCGAGGCGCGCGTGCACCCCCTCGGGGTCCGTCGGATCGAGGAACTCCGCGAGCCGGGACAGGCGCCGCTCCGGCCTCTCCAGGGCGAGCGTTCCACGCAGCGCCTGCTCGAGGTCTGCCTGCTCGCGAACGGTGAGCGGCCTGCCGCTCGGCGGCCGTACCAGCGTGCCGAGCCATGCCTTGAGAAATTCCTCGTCGTCCGCGACATGAGGCAGCTGGAGCGGATTGAAACCAGTCCGCACGCCGTTCCTCAGAGGCAGATACTCCCCTCCCAGGGCGCGCACGAGTATCTCGAGCCCCCGGTCCTTGTCGAAAACTACCTGCGTCACCCCTTGACGGCTCAGCATCGCCAGAAGAAATCCGATGAGCACCGTCTTGCCCGAACCGGTCGGGCCGCAGATCAGGCTGTGTCCGGTATCCTTGCGGCTACCGCCGTCCGGGGCGGTCGGGTCGCTCGCATGCAGCGAAAAGTAGTACGGGGAGCGTGCGCTGGTCACGAGCAGGGCAAGCGCATCGCCCCAGTGATTCCCGGTTCGCCGCCCGCAGGGGTGATTGTGAAAGGGAGCCATCGCGCAGAAGTTGCGCGACGTGATCGGGGCTCGGCGCGGGCGCATCGGAAAGTTTCCCGGAAGCTGCGCCCAGAAGGCGGCCTCGAGCGCGAGGTCCTCGCGCGCGACGGTCACGCCCGTATCGGCGAGGAGGCTGCGCGCGAGAGCCACGCGGTCGTTGAGCGACTTGATGAGCCGTGCATCGGCGAGCCGAGCGTCTCCGCCGGTGGCTCCGCGATCGCTTCCGTCCGCCACCACCTGGAGGGTGAGGTGGTGGTCGCCCATCACGAATTCGTTGCTGGTGAGGGCATCGAGCGCCCCCTTGAGCTCCTGCGCCTGCGAGACTGCGAAGTCCCCGGCATTTGCCATGCGGTTGAATTGCCGCTGCAGCAGGCCCTGTCCGGCGGCCTTGGTGAGGAAGGTGAAGGACTGTGTCAGCACGAACGGGAACGGGGCGGACAGCAACCGGTCGTACATGCCGATGACCGTCGGCGTCGCATATTCCTTGATGCCGAGCACGGCACCGAGGCGCGTCTCCGCCGCACTGCGGTACTCGATGGCCTCGTTGCCGAAGAGCACGCGCGCCGCGCCCAGCGCGCGGTAGATCGGCCCGCGAGGCAGCGGCACCGGCGCTACCTCGCCGCTGAGAAGGAACGCGAGCAGCTCGAGCGGCCGCGAGTGGAGCCGGCCGCCCTCCTGACAGATGCCGAGTGGCTCGGGCTCGTAACGCTCCAGGGAAGCGCACAAGGTCTGCCCCAGCTTCTCACACTCATCGAGCGCGTCTCGGAGCTCCAGATCGGTCGCGCCGCGCTGCGTCCTCGACAGGAGCTTCGAGAGCCAGCCCGCGGGCACACCGGAGACCGGCCGGTATACCGCGGATACATAGAGCTCGTTCACCATCAGCGTCTCACCGGAGAGTCGAGCTCGATACTTCTCGGCGAGAGATTGCGCAAAGCCGGCCGGGCCTGAGGCGAGCGGCGGCACTCCTTCCCTACGGCGCACCAGATGCGTCCACAGGGCGATCTGCGGACTCGCCACGTTCCTCCAGAGCACGTTCAGGCGCTCATGCCATGCATTGAGCTCCACGTCATCCGCACTTTCGAAGCTCGCTCCGGACAGCTGGAATATCTGCACGTAGTGGCCGAATGTCGTCTTGACGACGCCCTCCGACACGTGCGCAGCATAGGGAATGCGCTGCATGAGCTCCGTCTCGCGCCGAATCTGGGCTGCGTGGCTCAATGACGACATGACACGTCCGCCACGGCGCAAGCGCCGACCCACACCTCGCGGCGCGCGCGATATGCGCGACTTCGCGCGGGCAGATCGAGCGCAAGGGGGCTGCAGCTGCTCGCCTTCCAGTAGCGCTGATTTCCGAGCAGGGCCGGCATCTGCGTGCGCCCCCAGAGCAGCAACAGATCGAAGAATCGCGCGTCGCGTGCGCAGAGCAGCATTCCGACAGCGTGGATAGGGGCCGCGATCAGGAGGGTCAGCAGATTCCGCGTCACGAGGAACACTTCCATCGTAAAAACCAGGTTGAACAGCAAGGCAGAGTACGTGACGCCCCATCGCATGGGCGGCCGCGTGGCGGCGACGAACAGTGGATCGGCCGTGAGGCCTGCGTTACGCCCGCTCATTGCTGGCTCAGACGCCGAACATCCCGCGAACCCACGAGACAATCTGGGATGCTCCAAAGGCGATCGCGATCCCGAGAATGGCGCCGATACACCACCCCCACGAGATGCGGTTCGCCATCGCCATGGCGCCGAGAGCCATGACGAGAATGACCGCGATGGGCGTGAGCCAGGCGAGAATATTGGACTGCAGCGCCGTGGCGCCCGTGAGGAAGGGCGAGGACTGTGCAGCCGCGAGCTCAGGCAGCGCCGCGAGGGCGAGCAGACCCGCGTGAAAGGCGGCGCGGCGGATCGAGAGGTAAGCGGATTGAATCATGGCGGCATCCAACGAAGGCTTCGGGGTGCGCAATGCCACCAGAACCCGGAGCCGCTGGCCAGCCGCTTTTCGGGCGTAAATCTAGCGAAATTCTCGCGAGGGAGGCTCGATGAGTCTCAGGGAGGACGTCAGTGAAGCCCTGCCGAAACGGTCGAGCGGCCGATTGGCGCACCGGCCGCGGGCTGCGGCCGCGTCTCAGGTCCCCGGGGAGCGGGCGAGCTGCGGTGTGAGCGCCTGAACGGAGAGGCTGAAGCGTGCTGCGCTCCGTGGGCGCGAGCACTCCACATCCTTCGCGACAACAGGCATGTTGAGGTACGGGAACAGCGTGCCGTCGAGCTGCGCGAGCAGCGCGCAATCGCCCGCGTCAATAATCTTTGGCGCTCCGGGAGCGAGCCGTACGACCTTGCTCACGGCTGTCGTATCGGCCCACCGGACATTCACTCCGCTCAACACCCTCAGCGTTTGGAATTTCAGATCGACCGTCGGCGAACGGCCAGCGTTCGCGGCGCCCGGGCCGCAGTCATACGGCATGATCGACATGTAGTGCCGCGCGCCGATGGCGAGCAGAATGTCGCGGAGCTTGTACCAGAGATCGTTGCAGGAATAGACCTTCGGGAGATTCTGTAGATTGAGCTCGACATCGCGAGTGATCCAGGCCGCCGGCTGACCCGCCGCCTGAGGCACCTCGCTCCCAGCAGTGCCCGTCTGAACGGCCCACGACACGAGGGGAGCGGCGGCGAGCGCCAGCACACCGACGCATGCAAGCAACCTCTGGCTGTATCCCATGCTGCCTCCGCAGGCACCGCTCCGTCGGGCCTTGAAACTCATCCCTCAATGTGTTGACAAGCGCGGGCGGGGCAAGTTCTGCAGCAGGCGCGGAATGATCGTCGGGAGGACGGGCGGCGGCTCGCCCACGCGCTCACGGTACGGGACGATAGGCGACGCGATCACCGCGGAACGTGCAGAACCAGAGTGTCTGGCCGATCTGCACCGTGCTCGTGGCGTCGCCAAATTCCGCGCGTCCGGGCTCCCGGATCACGGGTGTCACCGTCATCGACTGCGGGTCGAGTCTCACCGTCGCCCAGCCATCCGGACCACGAGGATTGCGCGGGCTCAGAAACTGTCCCGTCACGAAAATGTTCCCATCCGGTGCCCAGCGCAGGTTGTCGGGAGAGAAGTCCACCGTCACGCTCGAGCGCTTGCCGCCGTGCGCAAGCGGGACGCGGTAGATCTGGTGAGTTCCGTATGCGTTGACGAACAGCCACCGGCGGTCGCGCGAGACCACGATTCCATTGTCGCCCGAC
>JASHYG010000098.1 GCA_030043215.1 Gammaproteobacteria bacterium | reverse complement strand
GATCGAAATAGCTGACACCCGGCTCGACCAGGCAGGAGGCATTGTCCTCGTTGACCTCGAGGACGCGGTTCATGCGCTTCAAATCGACGACCACGCAGCCGGAGTAAGCCGGTGCCGACCCGCCGTAGCCGAGGTCCCGACCCGTCGAGATGGGATAGAGCGGCACCTTGTAGCGGTTGGCGGTGCGGACGATGCTCTGGACCTCCTCGACGGTGGTCGGGGCGACGGCCGCGGAGGCCCAGCGCTCCTCGGGCTCTCCAATGAAGGGCGAGAAGTCGTCCTTGTAGAGGTCCACGTCCTCCTCGCTCGTGAAGACCCACTCCTTGCCGACCGCCTGCTCGAACTGCGCGATCGCCGCGGCGAAGTCGGCGGAGCTCACGCCGGGCGGAGCTCTCATGTCAGCCCCCGTGCGCGGGCCGGCGGCGCGATCACCCAGGAGTGAAGGGGCTGTCCGATCCCCTGCCCGCGCGCCGATCCCGGAGTGAGCACCCGAGCGACGGCCGCGCGTCCCGCAGGCGGCATGCCGCTCCACCTCGATCGCCGCTCCGTCTGCGCGATGAGCGAGGCGATCTGCACCGGCCAATCGACGCGACCGTCGTGCGCGTCGAGAGCGTCGTGCGCGTCGAGAGCGCCCCCCGCCTCCGGCCTCCCGAGCGGGCCATGCAGGACATGCTCGACCTCACCGCTCGCAAGCCGCGCATGCTCGCCGTGATAGACGACGCGCATGCCGTGATCCCATGCGAGCCGCTCCAGGCAGAACAGCGCCGCGTATGCGGTGAGCCCTGCGATCGGCCGGCGCTGCCGCCTCCACAGAGGATGCAGCTCGCCATACCACAGATCGGTCACATCGCCCCGCACGCCGCGCACGGCCAAGCCGAGCCGCCGAGCCTCGCGGCCGAAGCGAGCGGCCTCGGCAAAGCGCTCGTCAAAGACGGCGGCATGGAGCGGCACGCGCTGGTCGGCGCCCGCTCCGGGCGAGCGCAGGCCGCGACGGGCCGCGCCCCCCCGAGCCTCATCGTCGGAAAGCGCAGACTCCGCCCGTGCCTCTGCGGGCGGTCCCCACGCCGCGAAAGCGCCCGCGAGCGATCCCGCCACACCACTCTCAATGAATCGCCGCCGGTTGACCATCGGGTTACTCCGCGGCCGCGAGGGCCATGTCAGACAAGCGTTGGAACCGCTCGATGTTGTCGCCTTCGTTGATGACGCCCGAGGTGAGGCACACGAACGCGAGATCGAGCTCGGGGTCCACCCAGAAGAGCGTGCTGCCCGCGCCGGTGTGGCCGAACGTGCGAGGCGAGGAAAGCGTGCCGAACTGATGGGGACAAACGGCATCGCCTCGCAAGAAGAATCCGAGGCCGATGTACGCCGGATAGGGCCGCCAGCCGCGCGAGAGCGCGAGCTCCTTGTACAGCTCGTTCGGCTTGTCCGCGGTCCGGTTGACCGTCGCCCGATCGAGCAGGGTCGGGGACAGAATCCTCGCGCCCTCGAGCGCTCCCCCGCATCGCAGCATCTCGGCAAAGCGCAGGAGATCGGGAACGGTCGAGACGGCGCCGACCCAGGGCATCTCGGCGTGTTCCTCCTCGAACGCGCCGTTCGGCCCGAGGTCGCCGTGGCCGAGGTGCTGAATCGGCATGGGGTCGATGAAGTGCGGCACCACGTGTCGGGCTTTCAGATCGCGGCGGACACCGATGGAGGAGTCTCTCATCGCGAGCGGCCCGAAGATCTCATCCTCGATGAGCTTGCGGTAGCTGCGTCTCATCGGGTCGAGCCTGCGGACCGCCTCGCCCATCAGCGCGTGGGCGGCCATCGGCGCGTAGGTCACCCGCTCGCCCGGCGGTGCCTCGCACTGCAGCTCCGCGCAGATGATTGCGACGACCTCGTCGAGCCGGTCGATATACATCCCCGGGCGAGGCAGGAAGACGGGCGGCAGGCCCGAGGTGTGTGTGAGCAGGTCGTAGAACGTGATCGTCTCGCGCAAGCCGCCCGCAAACTCGGGGATCACAGCCGAGACGCGGGTGGTGAGCGCGAGCTCGCCGCGCTCGATCGAGCGAAAGACGAGCGCATTGGTGAATGCCTTGGTGACGGAGAACAGGCTGAACACCGAATCGATCCGCAGCGCCCGCCGCCCGTCCCAGTCGGCGTGACCGATGGCCTCGAGCAGTCCTGGGACACCGTGCCTCGCCACGGCGAGGACCGCGCCGAAGTAGCGCTTGCGCGCGATATCCGCCTCGATCGCCGACTTGAGATGCAGCAGTCTCTCGCGAGACAGTCCACGCTTGGCAAGGAGATCCGCCATCCGCCACTGCCTCCTTCGAGGGCTTCCCTCGCATCGATGCCTCGAGTCTCGACGCCGCCAGTATAAGCCTTCGCTCCCCAGCCTGAGCCTCGCCGAAGGCTTGCGCGAGGGCGCTTGTCGTTTTCCGGGAGAGGACTACTCTAATGCAGACACGGGCTTGACCCCAACCGGCTTAGGTGGGGGAGGAGGGGACATGGGTGCCGTGATCACCGCGATGTTCGATGAGTACGGGACGGCAGACCGCGCACGCCTGGATCTCATTCGCGACGGCTTCCCGACCGACCGGGTCGATGTGACCGCCGGCTGCGAGCCGGGCCGCGCGGCGTTTGCGTTGGCGCGGTCGCTGCATGAGATGCTCGTCCGGCATTTCCAGACGATGTTCTCGGACGAGGATGAGCAGGCCTACGTGGAGCGTCTGGCGAGCCGCATCGAGGAAGGGGGCGCGGCCCTCACGGTCCATCCACGCGGCTCGCTCGAGACCACGCGCGCCCGCGAGATACTCGAGGGCGCTCACCCCTGCGAGCTTGCGCAGCACGGCCTCGCGCACCAAAGACTGGAGCACGCGGCGGCGGGCCACTCTCAGCCCTGGATACGGTCGTTCTGGATCGAGACCGATCATGCCGCCGATTGCATCTACTGCCGCCTGTTCGAGCGCCGCTCGCACTGAGCGATGGATAACGCATCCCCGTCCCGCGCGACGCGTGCCGAGCTTTACGCCGCACTCGACGGCTATCTCGCCGCCTTGAGGGGACGCGATCCGGAGCGCTGCGACTGGGCGGGCACGATCCACAACACCGAGAACAACGTCGCGCTGCAGATCGGCGACGGGCTCTGGGGCACGATCACGGGGCTTGGATCCTACGACCTGCGATTCGCGGACGTCGAGACCGGTCAGGTGGGCTTCTTCGGCAGCGCCATCGAGACCCGGGATGAGTCCCCGCTCACGGTGCGCATCAAGATCGCGGCAGGCCGGATCGCGGAAGTCGAGACGATCGTGGTGCGCGCCGCGGACTCGGGGCTCAAGTTCCCCGATCCGCGGTTCGACCACAAGCCGGCTCTCAATGAGATCCTGGAGCCGGGCGCGCGCGTGCCGCGTGCCCGCATGATCTCCCTCGCCGACGGCTACTTCGACACCCTGCAGCTCAACGACGGCGCGATTTTCACGCGCATCCACCCGCACTGCGTGCGCGTCGAGAACGGCGTGCAGACCACCCACAACCCCTCCCTCACGCTCACGGCCGTCGCGAGGCTCGGCTGCGAGGAGCAGCTACGGCTCGGCTACTACCGCTACGACGACCGCTTGCGCGCGCGCCGCTACGAGCTCATCGACGAGGAGCGGGGGCTCGTGCTCGCCGGCGCGTTCATCGACCACTGCGGGCGGCTGCGCAAGTACCGTCTCACCGACGGCACCGAGCTCGAATCCCCCGTGCGGCGGCCTCACAGCTTCTATCTGCTCGAGCTGTTCAAGATCAAGGACGGCGCCATCGAGCAGATCGAGGCCAACTTCATCACGGTGCCTTATCGTATGCCCTCGCCGTGGAGTGAGCGGTGCAGGGCGGGAGCGGATGCCGGATAATCTTTCGAGCGTGCTCTGCGGGGGACGTCATGGCCGATACCATCTTCAAGAAGATCATCGCGGGGGAAATCCCCGCCCACAAGGTGTACGAGGACGCACACGTCCTGGCGATCCTCGACATCGGCCCGTTGAGCCGCGGCCACACGCTCGTCATCCCGAAGGAGCCCGCCGAGACGCTGGATCAGCTCTCGGACGAGTCCGCGGCGGCGCTCGGGCGCGTGCTGCCGCGCCTGTGCCGGGCGGTGCTCGCCGTGACGGGCGTGCGCGACTACAACGTGCTCGAGAACAATGGCCATGCCGCGCACCAGGCCGTGCGGCACGTGCACTTCCACATCATCCCCAAGCCGAGCGAGCGGGAGGGGCTCGGTGTCGGCTGGCCGGCTGTGAGCCTCGGGAGCGACGCCCCGGAGCTCGCCGCGCGGATCCGGGCCGCGGTTACTGCGGCGTAGGGCCCTCGCTCACGCGCACCATATCGTCCGGGCGGATCCATTTCTTGAACGCGGCCTCGACGTCGCCCGCGGTGAGGTCGATGTAGTGACGCGCCGCCCGGGCGGGCTCATCGAGCGGCAAATCGAGCTCCCGGCGCTCGATGAGGCCACCTGCGATGGCGTCGACGCTCGCCTCCTGCAGTGGGATCTCGTGCAGCAGCAGCGACTTGACGCGTGCGAGCTCGTCCCGGCCGGCCGGCGCGGTCTGCATCGACCGCACCTCGCGCAGCGCGATGGCCGCGGCCTTGCCTACATTTTGCGGGTCGCTCGCGAACTCGATGGAATAGATGGACCGCGTGCGTCCCGCCTGCAGGTCCGAATCGACGCTGTAGACGAGCCCGGCGTTCTTGCGCAGCTCGATGCTGAGCCGGGTCGAGTAGAACCCGCCGCCGAGCACGGCGCTCCCGAGATTCAAGGCGTAGTACTGCGGGTCGGAGCGCGTGATCCCGAGGGTCTGGGCGAGCACGACGATGTCCTGGACCCGGCTCGCATCGGGCACGTTGATGACGCTCGGCCGGTTGGGCGGCACGGCCGGAAGGTCCGTCGGGGGGATCGGTCCCTCCGCCGTCCAGCCGCCGAAGTATTTCGCGACCGTTGCCTGGGCCTGCTCGACGGGCACTTTGCCGATCACGACGATCGTCGCGAGGTCCGGACGGAAGACCTTGCGGTAGTACGCGCGCAGATCATCGAGGGTGAGGGAGCGCACGCTCTGCGG
>JASHYG010000097.1 GCA_030043215.1 Gammaproteobacteria bacterium | reverse complement strand
CAGCACAAGATCTGGGAGCTGTGCCAGCTCCTCATCGACCGCGGCGTCATCGTCAAGTTCGCGATCCACCCCGTGGCCGGACGCATGCCCGGACACATGAACGTCCTGCTCGCGGAGGCCGGCGTACCGTACGATCTGATCGCGGACCTCGACGAGACCAACGCGGAGTTCGACACGGCCGACGTTGCGCTGATCATCGGCGCGAACGACGTGGTCAATCCCGTCGCACGCACCGACAAGTCGAGCCCGATCTACGGCATGCCGATCCTCAATGCCGACAAGGCGAAGAACGTCATCGTCATCAAGCGCGGCAAGGGGGCGGGATTCTCGGGCATCGAGAACGCGCTGTTCTACCTCGACAATACCCGGATGCTCTACGGCGACGCGCAGAAGGCGGCGGCGGAGCTCATTCAGGCGGTGAAAGCGGTGGGTTAGGACCGGCTCGCGGCGTGCGGTCGCGGCACGTGGCTCGCGGCACGTGGCTCGCGGTCGCGGCATGCGGTCACGGCCGGAGCCGCCGCTGGGCAACCGCCGGGGCCTGAGCTACATTCCGGCTGACATGATCGACCGGTCTCTCGATCCTCCGGTTGCCCGCGGTCCGGTGACGCGCTCCGTGGCTCTGCGATGCCTGCTCGCCATTGCGGCGGTGCTCGCCGCGACCATCCTGCGGTGGGGTCTCGTCAAGGCGTTCGGGCCCGAGCCGCCTTTCGTTCTGTTCTATCCAGCGGTGCTGCTCGTGGCGATCCTCGCCGGCGGCGGGCCTGGAATCCTTGCCGTCGTGCTGTGCACGGTGCTCGCCGCTGACGGGTGGACCGCGCCCGTCCGAGTCGAAGCGCTGCCGCCCGCCACGCACTGGATCACCGTGGGCGTCTTCGTCACCATGAGCTTGATTCTCTGCGCGGCAGCCGAGCACCTGCGGCGCGCACGGCGCGCCGAGGCCGCCCTCAGGAGCCAGATGGCGCTCGCCAGCGCTTCCACCGAGCGTCGCGGGAGCGAGAGCGAGCGCCGGCTCGATGCGGCTCACGTGGAGAAGGAGCGACTGTCGCTCATGCTGAGCAGCATCGACGAGGAGGTCTATTTCACGGATACCCAGGGCCGATATCTCTTCGCCAATTCAGCCGCGCTCAGGGAGTTCGGCCATAAGTCGGTGGAGGGGGTCGAGGTGAAGAAGGTGATCTCGCACATGATCGTGCTGCGCGCGGACGGCACTCCGCGCCCGATGGAGGAGGCTCCGCCTCTGCGGGCGCTGCGGGGCGAGGTCATACGGAACGAGGAGCAGATCGTGCGCACTCCGCGCACCGGCGAGCTGCGGCATCGCCAGGTGAGCGCGACGCCGGTCCGCGACGCGGGCGGCCAGATCATCGGATCCATCTCGGTGGTGCGCGACATCACCGAGCGCAAGCGCGTCGAGGAGGCGCTGCGCGAGGCCGAGCGCCGCAAGACGGACCCGCCGTGAACATCGCCGTTCTGGCGTCGCACGAGGGGACGACGCTCCAGGCGGTGCTGGACGCGTGCGCGGCGGGCACGATCGCGGCTCGTGTCGCGCTCGTCATCGGCAACAACGCCGCGTCGGGGTCACTGCGCCGCGCCCGCCTCGCGCAGGTGGAGACGCTCCACCTGTCCGGCGCCACGCATCCCGACGCGCAGGAGCTCGATCGAGCCCTGTGCGCCGCGCTCGTGGAGCGCCGGATCGACGTGGTGCTGCTCGCCGGATACATGAAGCGGCTCGGGCCTATCACGCTCGCTCGATTCGCCGGGCGTATCCTCAATACCCATCCGGCTCTGCTGCCGAAGTTCGGCGGACAGGGCATGTACGGGGCCAAGGTTCACCGGGCGGTCCTCGCCTCGGGCGAGCGTATGAGCGGCGCATCGATTCATCTGGTCGACGGCGAGTACGACACGGGTCCTCTGCTCGCGCAGGTCCGGGTACCGGTCGACCCCGAGGATACGGAAGAGACGCTTGCCGCTCGCGTGCAGGAGGCGGAGCGCACGCTGGTCGTCCAGGTGCTCGCCGATGTGGCGAGCGGGAAGCGGCAGCTGCCGGGGGAGCCCGCGAGCCGGTCGCGCCCGCGTCCCTGAGCCCGGTAGGTCCTCGCCGGGGGCATCGCTGCCTCCTGGGCGGCTATCGCTTGGCGGCGGCCTTCTTTTTCGGCCGGTCCTTGGGCCGAGACTTGCCGAACGACCCCCTGTAAAGCTTGCCACGGCGGGTCCTGCGGTCACCTTTGCCCATGCGAGATCACTCCGACTGATCGAAAATCCGGGCGCGCAGTCTAGCATCGGTCCGGAATCGGCGCGGCTCGGGCTCGTGGGGGCGGGGGAGGCCGCCCCTGCCCCCGGGTGGCGCCTTGGGCAGCCGCAGCAGCGCCAGGCGTGACCTCCGTCTTGTTTGCTGGAACAGCTTCCGGTAAGGTTCGGCCCGGTTCGTGACCTTTCCCCTTTCCCTGCCGCTGCCGAGATGCGCTACCACGCCCGGCTTACGAGTCGAGAAAAGCCGAATCGTTGTCGATCCAGGTGGCAGAGTGCCGCCGCCGATTTACTCCTTTCGGCGTCCTCCCTGCCTTGATT
>JASHYG010000096.1 GCA_030043215.1 Gammaproteobacteria bacterium | reverse complement strand
GCAGATTCGGCACGAAGCCGGCCACCCGGTCGCCGGCCGCGACACCCGCCCCGAGAAGTCCCGCGGCGGTGCGCGCGACCTCCTCGGTGAGCTCGCGATAGGACAGTACTCGCCGCGCCCCGCGCTCGTTGCGGAAGACGAGCGCCGGCTGCTCATCTCGATAGCGCAGCAGATTCTCGGCGAAGTTGAGGCGTGCGCCGGGGAAGAACCGGGCGCCGGGCATGCGCCCGGGATGTTCCAGCACCGGACCCGAAGCCCAGTCGGCTCGCACATCGGCGAAGCGGGCGAGCTCCGTCCAGAAGGCCTCCGGCTGCTCGATGGACCAGCCGTAGAGCTCGTCATACTCGCGAAGTGACGTGCCGCGACGCGCATTCACGCACTGCAGGAAGCGCGTGAGATTCGCGCCGGCGACGCGCGAGGCGGACGGACGCCACAGAACTTCGCTCATGCGGATTGTTTAGCATCCGCCGGCCGGCATTGTCGAATCCGGAGCCGCGCCGAGAGCGGATTCCAGCGGTATACCGCCGGTCACCGCCGCGAGGAGAGAGGAGAATATATATGTTGAATCCATTAACTATTATTCATTTCTCTCCCCGTCGTCGGCGGCCGAAGATTAGGAGAGCGGCGCGTTGAACTCGAACGGCCGCGCCGGTGTCTAAATGAATGTGGGATCGGTAATGCGGCCCGCTCCAGCGATGATCGAACGAAGCTGGCTTTTCGCGCTAAACTGATTCCAGGAGGACGCACCATGAACACCCCAAGCTGGTCTCGACGATGGCGTGTCATCGCGGCCCTGACGGCCGGAATAGCTCTCGGTGTCACCGGCGGTAGTGCTATCGCGGCCGGAGAGGCTCACGGCGGTGGGAGTGGCAGCGTCCATGCCGAGGGCGGCGGCGCTCGCGGCGGCGGTGCTCACTTCAGCGCGCGCGGCGCCTACGGGGTGCGCGGCTATGGCCGGGCTTACGGCTATGGGCGCGGCTACTACGGCCGAGGCTGGGGGGGCTGGGGCTGGGGTGGCGGCTGGTGGGGCCCCGGTTGGTGGGGATTAGGCCTCTTCCTGCCGGTCATTCCTTGGTACTACACGACTTACTGGTGGGGCGGCATCCCGTATTACTACGGAGATAATGCGTACTACGTCTGGGACGGCGACGCCGGAGAGTACGAGCAGGTCAACCCGCCGGCCGATTTCAGCCCGAACGGGCCGCCGACGAGCGCCCCGGGCGCGAACGACGGTCAGCCCCCCGCAACGAATGAGCTCTTCGCCTATCCGAAGGCCGGCCAGTCGCCGGCGCAGCAGGCAAGCGACGTAGCCGCATGCCGTAAGTGGGCGTCCGACCAAGTGGCGTCGCAGGACGCACCCGGCAGTCCTCCGCCGGGCGCTCCGGGCGCACCCCAGAGCTCGGCAAGCCCCGCGAACGGGAATCCGGCCGCGAGCGATGCGATGGCCAAGCACCAAGCCTATCTGCGCGCCGAAGCCGTTTGCCTCCAGGGCCGCAATTACAGCGTGGGCTGACTCGCGCCCGATTCACAGCCGTGCTGCGTGATCGGGGGGTCATCGCCGCCGCGCTGCTGTGCGTTGCGGTCTCGAGCGGGCACGCACGGGCCGCGACCGATGTGGTCATCGACGGCTCCGGCATCTATCCGGAAAGTCTCACCTCATCGGCTGACGGCACTCTGTACATCGGAAGCGTGGGGGGCGTGATCTACCGCGCCCTTCCGGGAAGCGCTCGCGCCGAGCCCTGGATCCGGCGTGACGCACACAACGGCCTCCTCTCCATCTACGGTGTTCTCGCGGACGAGCGCTCTCACACGCTCTGGGTGTGCTCCTCGCCGGCGCCGCTGCCGGGCGGAGTGGCGCACGGCACCCCGAGCGTCATGCGCTTCGATCTGAGCACTGCAGCCAAGATCGGCGAGTGGACGCTCCCAGACGCAAAAGCCATCTGCGATGACATTGCCATCGATCGAGGCGGCACCGCCTTCATTGGCGATATCGGGAGCGGCGAGATTCTCGAGCTGCGGCCGCGCGCCGAATCGCTGGAAATCTTCGCACACGATCCGGCGCTCAAGGGCATCGACGGCATCACGTTCGCGCAGGACGGAACCCTCTACGTCGACAACATCACGAAGAATCAGCTGCTGCGGGTCAACCGCTCACCGCAGGGCCGATTCACCGGCCTCACACCGCTGGCCACGTCCGAGCCGATCGGCGGACCCGATGGCCTGCGGCTGATCGCCGGCCATCGCTTCGTGCTGGCCGAAGGCCGCAAGGGACGCATCGACGAGGTCACCATCTCGGGCGACCGGGCCACCATCCGAGTGCTGAAGAGCGGCTTGATGTCACCGACGGCGGCTACCGTCGTCGGCGACACGGTGTATGCAGTCGAAGGGAAGGTGGAATATCTATTCAACCCGGCGCTGCGCGGCAAGGATCCCGACCCGTTCGTGGTGCGGGCCATCCCGCTCCCGCGCTCAGCCCCGAAGCGCTAGGCTGCACCGATCTCGGACGTCGGAAACCGCTGGCGCTGCGCGTCGTCCAGGGACATATCGCCGCGCTGCGAGCGCTCCGTGAGCCCTGTCACGCCCAGGCTATGAGAAGCCCTGACACAATATGTACCGCAGTGATACAGTGACAGTGCGTCCCATCGCCTTCCACGTGCGGACGCCATAGAACCACCATGCCCGCAAACCCACATACGGCCGCCTCGCAGTTGCGCGGACGCCTCTTGGCGCTCGCACCCTCGGTGGAGGGCTCGAGTCTCTACCTCCTGCGCGCAATCGAGCAGACTGTCGACTCGCTGCAGGTCGAAGAGCAACTCGCCCAGGCGCTCGCCGCCGTCACTGGACAGCTATCCCGCGAGATTCGCACCGCCGAGGTCGTGACGGGGGCCTATCTTGACCCCGACGACGCGGCTATCAACAAGATCGAGGCTGGGTACCGGGCGATAGAGGAATATTTGCCGCGGCTGTTGCTCAAGAAGTCGAGCGTCGATCAAGACGGTCGGCTCGAGGCGGACCAGTGCGATCTCTTGCACACGGCCTATGACCGGTGCATCTCTTCGCTCGCGGCACTCATCGAGTCGTGCAAGGATCTGCGCGCGGCAGTCATTACCTACGACCTCGCCGCCGAGCCCACGCCGTCTGAATCCTTCGATTCCGCCGAGTCACTCATAGAGTCTCTACACGCGAGAGAGACGTGACGAAGGTCGGTGCCGGCGGCGTCATCATTGCGCGCTGGCACAAGTCGAAGCGCTTCCACAAGGATTACGAGCGGCTCACGATCGAGTTGCGCGACTTGGTCGACCAGAAACTCCAGGACCTCACGAAGAATCCCATGCCACCGGGGCTCGGCTTCGAGAAGCTCAAGGGCTACTCCAAGCCCGACATCTACACCATCCATGTGACGGGCAATTACAAGCTCTCCATGTCGATCGAGAGCTCGCACGCCACGCTGCGTCGCGCGGGAACACACGACGACATAGACCGCGCACCATGACCGCTCGCGCTGAACGCCGCGCCGAGCGCGAGAGGATCAAGGCGAGGCGCCTGCGCCACGTGGATTGGGCGAAGCGCGCCGAGGTCGATGCGCGACGGCTCGGGATGGCGACCGATGCGCCCACACCATGCTCGTGCTTTCACTGTGGTTATCGCCGCAAGCACCGAGGCCGTACAATTCCGGAGCGGCGAGCCGGCTCGGCATAGCCACGCAACGCGCAACACACCGTGAAATCTTTGGTGCCGGCTGTAGGAATCGAACCTACGACCCCATCATTACGAATGATGTGCTCTACCGGCTGAGCTAAGCCGGCACCGCCCGCGGGTTCCCGCGCGAGGGCGCGCATTCTACAGGAAAGGTAGCGGGCGGCGGTGAGCTCCCTGCCCGCAGCTTCGGTGCTCGAACAACCGAGCCCGACGGTCGCGCCGGGCAGACTCGCCGAAGGGCGTCCGCGCTGATCAGGACCGCGACGCGCTCAGCTCT
>JASHYG010000095.1 GCA_030043215.1 Gammaproteobacteria bacterium | reverse complement strand
GCGGCGATGAGACCCGCATTCAGCAGCTGTTCTCGAATTTGGTCGAGAACTCCATCCGCTACACGAACTCCGGCGGCCGATTCCGGGTAGCCTGCCGTGGGGAGCGCGAGCGGGTCGTGATCGATATGCAGGACTCCGCGCCGGGCGTTCCGCCGGAACTCGTGCCGCGGCTGTTCGAGCGCTTCTATCGGGTGGATGGGTCCCGCAATCGAGAAAGCGGCGGCGTCGGTCTCGGGCTCGCCATCTGCAAGAGCATCGTCGAGGCCCACCGGGGCACGATCAGCGCACAGGACTCCCCGCTCGGGGGTCTGTGGGTCTCGGTCACGCTTCCGGTGGCGCGGTGAGTCATGAGCGCCGAGGGCACCGCCAAGATCCTCATCGTGGAAGACGAGCCGAAGCTCGCCGCGCTGCTCGGCGATTACTTCCGCGCCTCGGGGTACGAGGCGAGCTGGATCGCGGATGGCCGGGAAGTGGTGCCTGCCGTCAAGGCGAATCCTCCGGACCTGATCGTCCTCGATTTGATGCTCCCGGGCCGCGACGGGCTCGACGTCTGCCGGGAGTTGAGGACGTTCACGAACATCCCTCTCGTGATGGTCACGGCCAGAGTCGAGGAGATCGACCGGCTGCTCGGCCTGGAGCTCGGTGCGGACGACTACATCTGCAAGCCTTTCAGTCCGCGTGAAGTGGTCGCGCGCATCAAGGCGGTCTTCCGGCGCGTCAGCCGCGGCTCCGTCCCGGCGAGCGCGCTCGGACTCGCCATCGACGAGAATCGCTACGCGGCGGCGTTCGACGGCAAGCCCCTCGACCTGACACCGGTCGAGTTCCGTCTGTTGAAAACACTCGCGACCGCGCCGGGGCGCGTGTTCTCTCGCACGCAGCTGCTCGACAATCTGTATGCCGATCACCGAGTCGTGACCGACCGTACCGTCGACAGCCATGTGAAGAACCTCAGAAGGAAGCTCCAGCGGGCGAACCCCGAACGGGAGTTCGTCGAGTCCGTGTACGGCGTTGGCTACAAGCTCGAGTTATAGGTGAACCGTGGACACATTGTCTGAGCAGGAACGCGAAACTCCCCCCTCCTCGAGCGAGCCGCCCCCGGCCCGCACGAGCAAGCGCCGGCTGGTGCTCATCATCATCGGATTGGCGGTCCTCACGCTCGCATTCTTCGTGGTGAGAGGCCTCCACCACCGGCCGCAGCGGGCCGCCTTCCAACGGGGCGGCTTCGGCGGCCCGCCGCGCGGCGGCTTCGGGCCGCCCGGCGGCTTCCGAGGCGGCTTCGGGCGCGCCGGGTCGGAAGCCGACGAGGTGGTTTCCGTCGCCGTTGCCCGTGCGGCGCTGGGCGATATCGTGATCCGCCTTCCGGCGCTCGGAACGGTCACGCCGATCGCGACAGTGACCGTCCAGACGCAGATCAGTGGATACCTGCAGACGGTCGGGTTCACCGAGGGCCAGCTCGTGAGCAAGGGCCAGTTCCTGGCCCAGATCGATCCGCGCCCCTATCAGGCCGCACTGGATCAGGCCAAGGGGAACCTGGCTCGCGACGAGGCACAGCTCGCGGACGACCAGCTGGATCTCAAGCGCTATGCAGACCTCATCAAGCAGGACGCCGTATCCGGGCAGCAGCTCGACACTCAGAAATACCTGGTCGCCCAGTACGCGGGGACGGTCGAGTCCGACAAGGCCGCGGTCGAGGCCGCGGCCGTCAATCTCGCCTACTGCCACATCGTCTCCCCCATTAGCGGCCGTGTGGGCTTGAGAGAGGTCGACGCCGGCAACTATGTCACCCCGAACGAGGCCAGCGGCCTCGTCGTCGTCACGCAGCTGCAGCCGATCACCGTGATCTTCCCCATCGCCGAGGACTACGTTCCGGGCTTGCAGCAGCGCCTCGCGGCAGGCGCCACGCTGGAAGTCGACGCCTATGACCACAACAACAGCAAGCAGCTCGCCACGGGCAAGCTCCTGACGCTCGACAACGAGATCGACCCCACGACCGGTACCGTCAAGCTGCGCGCCCAGTTCGACAACAAGGGGAACACGCTGTTCCCGAACCAGTTCGTCAACATCCAGCTCGTCGAGACCGTCCTGCAGCACCAGCTCGTCATTCCGGACTCGGCGGTCCGCCGCGGAGCGCCGAACGGCGTGCTGTCCACGTTCGTCTACATCGTCAACCCGAACCACACCGTCTCCGTGCGCCCGGTCGCGCTCGGGGAGATCGACGGCGATAACGTCGCGGTGAAGTCGGGCCTCGACGTGGGCGATCTCGTCGTGACGGAGGGAGCCGATCGGTTGCGGGACGGCGCGCGGGTGTCGCTGCCGAGCCGGAACTCATGAGTCGGCCTTGAGGCCACGCCGTGAACCCATCACGCCTCTTCGTCCTGCGTCCCGTCGCGACGACGCTGTTCATGGTCGCGATCCTGACGGTCGGCTTGATCGCCTACCTGCAGTTGCCGCTCTCTGCGCTGCCCGAAGTCGCCTACCCGACGATCCAGGTGCAGACCTTCTACCCGGGCGCGAGCCCCGAGGTCATGACCTCCGCCATCACGGCGCCGCTCGAGAAGCAGCTCGGCCAGATGCCCGGCCTCGACCAGCTGTCCTCGACGAGCTCGGCGGGCGCTTCCGTCATCATCATGCAGTTCGATCTGTCGCTCCCGCTCGACGTGGCCGAGCAGGAAGTGCAGGCCGCGATCAGCGCGGCGCAGGTGCTGCTGCCCCAGGACCTGCCGGCGCCGCCGATCTACGCCAAGGTCAATCCGGCGGACGCGCCGGTGCTCACCCTCGGCATCACCTCGAAGGTGATGCCGCTCACCGAGGTGGAGGACCTCGCCGACACGCGCATCGCGCAGAAGATCTCCCAGTTGAAAGGCGTCGGCGTCGTGAGCATCACCGGCGGCGAGCGGCCGGCCGTGAGAGTGATCGTGAACCCGCTCGCGCTGGCCGCGTACGGGCTGAACCTGGACGATCTACGGACGACGATCGGCGTCGCGAATCAGAACGGCCCCACGGGCACCCTCGACGGACCCGCACGCGCCTACACCATCAACACCAACGACCAGCTGGAATCCGCGGCGGAGTACGGCGACATCATCATCGCGTATCGCAACGGCGCCCCGGTGCGCCTCCGCGACGTGGCGGTCCTCACGGCAGGCTCGGAGAACACCGAGCTCGGCGGCTGGATGAACACGACGCAGGCACTGATCTTGAACGTCCAGCGCCAGCCGGATGCCAACGTCGTCGACGTCGTGAACCGGATCCAGGAGCTCCTGCCCTCGCTGAAAGCTTCCCTGCCCGCCGGGGTCGATGTCACGGTCCTCACGGATCGCACCACCACAATTAGAGCCTCGATCAAGGACGTCCAGTTCGAGCTCGCTCTCGCCGTCGCGCTGGTCGTGCTCGTCATCTTCCTGTTCCTGCGGAACGTTCCCGCGACGATCATCCCGAGCCTGTCGGTACCGCTGTCGATCGTCGGCACGTTCGCGGTGATGTACCTCGCCGGCTTCAGCCTCAACAATCTATCCCTCATGGCGCTCACCATCGCGACCGGCTTCGTCGTGGACGACGCCATCGTGATGATCGAGAACATCTCGCGGTACATCGAGGCCGGCGAGCGGCCGCTCGAGGCCGCGCTGAAGGGAGCCGGGCAGATCGGATTCACCATCATATCGCTCACCGTCTCGCTCATCGCCGTGCTGATTCCCCTGCTTTTCATGCAGGATGTCGTCGGGCGGCTGTTCCGCGAGTTCGCCATCACCCTCGCCGTCACCATCCTCATCTCGGCGATCGTGTCCCTCACTCTCGTGCCCATGATGTGCGCGAAGCTGCTCAAGTCGGCCCCGCGTCCCGGCGAGGAGCGGGAATCGCGCTGGGACTGGTTCGCCGCGGTGCTCCGCTGGTACGGCAAGCGCCTCACCTGGGTGCTCGAGCATCAGACGCTGACGCTCTGGGTGGCGATCGGAACGCTCGCCGTCACCGTGTGGCTCTACGTGCTCATTCCGAAAGGATTCTTCCCCGATCAGGACACCGGCCTCATCCAGGGGGTCTCGGAGGCGTCGGAGTCCATCTCCTATGAGGCCATGGCAGAGCGCCAGCAGGCGCTCGCCGCGGCCATTCTCCAGGATCCGGCCGTCACGAGCCTGTCGTCCTTCATCGGTGTGGACGGCAACAATGTGACGCTGAACAGCGGGCGGTTCCTGATCAACTTGAAGCCGCGCAGCGAGCGCACCGCGACGGCCGATGAAGTCATCCGCCGCTTGAAGGTGGAGACGGCGGCGGTGCCCGGCATCACGCTCTACATGCAGCCGGCCCAGGATCTCACGCTCGACAGCAGCGTGAGCCGCGCCGAGTACCAGTTCATCCTCGAGAGCGCGGACAGCGCCGCGCTCACCACCTGGACGCCGCGGCTCGTCGCCGCACTTCGCCAGTTGCCGCAGCTCGCCGATGTCGCGAGCAATGAGGAGAACAACGGTCTTGCGGCCTACCTCACGATCGACCGCGACACCGCCGCACGGCTCGGCATCAGCGTGGGCACGGTCGACAACCTGCTCTACGATGCATTCGGCCAGCGCATCATCTCGACGATCTTCACGCAGTCGAACCAGTACCGCGTCATCATGCAGGCGAATCCCTCCTCGTTCCATTCCATCGACTCGCTGAGCACGCTCTTCGTGCCTTCGGCCGGCGGAGGTCAGGTGCCCCTCTCGGCGATCGTCAAGGTCGACATCGAGCAGCGACCGCTCGTCATCAATCATCTCGCGCAATTCCCCGCCGCGACGATCTCGTTCAACGTGTCCCCGGGAACGTCGCTGGGCGCCGCGGTCGACGCGATCATGAATACCGAGGACAACCTCGGGCTGCCGGAGAGCATCCGCACGACCTTCCAGGGCGCGGCGCTCGCCTTCCGCAAGAATCTGACGAACGAGCTGCTGCTGCTCATCGCGGCAGTCGGCGTCGTGTACATCGTGCTCGGCGTGCTGTACGAGAGCTTCATCCATCCGGTGACGATTCTCTCGACGCTACCGTCCGCGGGCATTGGGGCGTTGCTCGCCATGATGATCGCCCGGGACGATCTCACCATCATCGCGCTCATCGGCATCATCCTGCTCATCGGGATCGTGAAGAAGAATGCGATCCTCATGATCGACTTCGCGATCGACGCGGAGCGCACGCAGGGCCTCGCGCCGCCCGAGGCGATCTACCAGGCGTGCCTGCTCCGGTTCCGGCCGATCATCATGACGACGCTCGTCGCCATATTCGGCGCTCTGCCGCTCATGTTCGGCTCCGGCACGGGCTCCGAGCTGCGGCGCCCGCTCGGCGTGAGCATCGTGGGCGGCCTGCTCGTGAGCCAGGTTCTGACCCTGTTCACCACGCCGGTGATCTACCTGGCATTCGACCGCATCGCGAAGCGCCTGACGCAGCGCCGCGCTTCCGAGCTCGATGGCGGCATTCTCGCGGACGATCCGACGTGAACATCTCCGCTCCATTCATCGCGCGGCCGGTCGCGACGACCCTGTTGACGCTCGGCATCGCCGCCGCCGGGGTCGCCGCGTTCACTCTGCTGCCCGTCGCCTCCGTGCCCCCCATCGACGTGCCGGCCGTCTTCGTCTCGGAGTCCTTCCCCGGGGCGAGTCCGGAGATCATGGCGAGCTCCATCGCGACGCCGCTGGAGCGCCATCTCGGCGCCATCGCCGACGTGAACGACATCACGTCCACCAGCACCGTGGGGTCCACGAACATTCAGCTCACGTTCGGGCTGGACCGGGACATCAACGGAGCCGCGCGCGACGTGGAGGCGGCGATCGAGGCGGCGCATGCGGACCTGCCGACCGGACTGACGCAGAGCCCGACCTACCGCCAGCTCAATACCTCGAACTTCCCGGTCATGACCATCGCGATGACCTCCAGCGTGCTCACGCAAGGACAGATCTACGACGCGGCGGATGCCGTCGTCTCGCAGCGTCTCGCGCAGATCAAGGGCGTCGGGGGGGTGAACGTCAACGGCAGCGCGCTGCCTGCCGTTCGGGTGGAGCTCAATCCGCTCCTCCTGTCGCATTACGGGATCGCCCTTCAGGACGTCGTGGCTGCGATCTCGAACGCGAACGCCAATGCGCCGAAGGGCGGCATCGATGTGGGGCCTACGCGCTACGAGCTCTACACGAACGACAACGCGCGAGACGCAGCGGCTTACCGCAACCTCGTCATCGCGAGCCGCAACAACGCCTACGTCAGACTGAGCGACGTCGCGACGGTCAGCGACATCCAGGATGGCGCGACGGCGAACATCCGCACCTACGGTATCTACAACGGCGGGGCGGCGGTGACCGTTCAGGTCCTGAGACAGCCCGGCGCCAACGTCATCAACGTGGTCGACGCCGTCAAGGCCGAGCTGCCGCAGCTCAAGGCCTCCATCGACCCGAAGATCGATCTCAAGGTCACCTCCGACCGGTCGGTGACGATTCGCGAGTCGTTGCGCCGAGTCGAGGAGACGCTGCTCCTCTCCGTCGTGATGGTGGTCTTCGTCGTCTACATCTTCCTCAACAGCCATCGCGCCGCCCTCGTGCCGGCGGTCGTCGTACCGGTATCGCTGATCGGAACCTTCGGGGCGATGTACCTGCTCAACTTCACGCTCGACAACTTCTCTCTGATGGCGCTCACGGTCGCGACAGGATTCGTCGTCGACGATGCCATCGTCGTCATGGAGAACACGACGCGGCACATCGAGGCGGGAATGCCGCGGATGCGGGCCGCCCTGTTCGGGGCCCGCGAGGTGAGCTTCACGGTGCTCGCGATGAGCCTCTCCCTGGTGTCCGTATTCATTCCCTTCCAGCTGATCGGCGGGATCGTCGGCCGGCTGTTCGGCGAGTTCACGATCAGCTTGGCGGTCGCGATCCTCATCTCGCTCGCCCTGTCGCTCACGACCACCCCGATGATGTGCTCGCGCCTGCTCGGGAAAGAGCGCAGGGGCGCCCAGTCGGCACGGCCGCGCGCGTTCGACCGCGGCTTTGCCGCGCTGCGCAGGGAATATGAAGGGACGCTGGTGTGGGCTTTGAGTCACCGCCGGCTGATGATCCTCGTCCTGCTCACCGTGATCGGGCTCAATTTCTACCTGTATGTCGCCGTTTCGAAGGGCTTCTTCCCGCAGGAAGACACCGGCCAGCTGCAGGGCGGGCTGCGCGCCGACTCGACCGCGTCCTTCCAGCTGATCAAGGAGAAGCTGCAGGAGGTCGCACGGATCATCCAGTCGGACCCCGCCGTCGAGAGCGTGACGGGCTCCGTGGGCGGCGGTAATTTCTTCGGCGGCAATGGAACCAGCGCGAACGTCAACGTCTCGCTCAAGCCGCTGAGCGAGCGCAACGCCTCGGCCGACCAGGTGATCGACCGGCTGCGCCCCAGGCTCGCCCGGGTGAGCGGGGTCGAGACCTTCCTGCAATCGCAGCAGGATCTCGGCGGGGGCGGCGGCGGACGATCGGGCAACGCGGAGTACCAGTACACGCTGCTCGGCGACGATCTCACCCAGCTCAGAGTCTGGTCGGACAAGCTGCGTCTCGCTCTCCGGAACGTACCCCAGATCACCGACGTCGACACGGACCTGCAACCCGGCGGGCTGCAGGCGAATCTCATCGTGGATCGCGACACGGCCTACCGCCTCGGCCTCACCGAGGCGCAGATCGACAGCTCGCTCGACGACGCCTTCGCCCAGGCACAGGTCTCGACCATCTACAACCCCTACAGTCCCCAGCAGTACCACGTCGTGATGGAAGTCGCGCCCCAGTTCTGGCAGAGCCCGAACGTGCTGAAGGAGCTCTACATCAGCACGGCCGGCGGCCCGGTGAGCGGAACCGAGGCGACGCAGGCGGTCGCGGGCACGACGCAGTACAAGGGCACCACCGCCCTGTCGAGCGCGGCCATCGCAGGGGATGCGGCACGCAATGCGGCCTCCAATTCCCTCGCCAATTCCGGTCGGGGCAACACCTCGACCGGATCGGCCGTCAGCGTGAGCGCGGAGACCGTGGTTCCGTTCTCCGCGTTCAGTCACTTCGAGACCGGCACGACGCCGGTGAGCGTCAACCATACCGGGATCTCCGCATCCACGTCCTTCGCGTTCAATTTGCCGGCGGGCGGATCGCTCGGCGCGGCGATCACAGCCATCCAGACAGCCATGAATCGTATCCACGTCCCGACCAGCATCCGCGGCAGCACCTACGGCACGGCACAGCTCTTCCAGCAAAACGCCAGCGAGATGCCCCTCATGCTTCTCGCGGCGCTGCTCGCGATCTATGTCGTGCTCGGCATGCTCTACGAGAGCTTCGGGCACCCGCTCATCATCCTCTCGACCCTGCCCTCCGGAGGACTCGGAGCGCTGCTCGCGCTGCTCGCGACAGGCACCGAGCTCAACCTCGTCTCCTTCCTCGGCATCATCATGCTGATCGGGATTGTCATGAAGAACGCGATCATGATGGTCGACTTCGGGCTCGACGGGGAGCGCCGTCTCGGCCTCGATCCGGTCGCCGCAATCAGCCGCGCCTGCTCGCTGCGCTTCCGTCCGATCATGATGACGACCTGCGCGGCCATCGCGGGCGCCCTGCCACTCGCGCTCGCCTTCGGGGAAGGCACGGCGATGCGCCGCCCCCTCGGTATCTCCATCGTCGGCGGACTGATCGCGAGCCAGATCCTCACGCTCTATACGACACCGGTCGTCTATCTGTACATCCATCCCGTCTCGCGCAGGAAGCGAGCGGCGTGGGAGCCCGCTCAACTCGCGTCCGGGGACCCGAGCGCACAGGTGGGTGCATGAGCCCGGTCGGACGAGGGACTGTGGTCCCTATCGATTCCCGCGCGCCGCTCGCCCGGGCCCTCGCGCTCGCCTTCGCAGTTCTGCTCGCGGCGGGCTGCGCGGTCGGACCCAACTACAAGCGGCCCGTGGTCGTCACGGTGGCGAGCTACAAGGAGGTGGACGGCTGGAAGCCGAGCGAGCCCGCCGATGTGATGAGCCGCGGCCCGTGGTGGCAGATCTTCAATGACGATGTCCTGAATCAGCTCGAGAGTCAGGTCAACGTCTCCAAC
>JASHYG010000094.1 GCA_030043215.1 Gammaproteobacteria bacterium | reverse complement strand
ATGCCGGACTGGAATTCATTCTGAGTCGGCCCGGGGTGAATGGTGTTCACGCGGATGCGCCGGCCGGCGACTTCCTTCGCCACCGAGCGCATCAAGCCGACCTGGGCATGCTTGGCGGTGATGTAGGCATAGGGGCCGGGATTGCCCATGAGCCCGACGACGCTCGAGGTGATGACGATGCTGCCGCCATCGTTCATGTGCGGAATGCCGTACTTGCACATCAGGAACGCGCCTCGCACGTGGACGCGGTACACCTCGTCGAACACGTCCTCCGGGTAGGAGACGATTGAGCCGATCGCCCCGGCGTTGCCGGCGTTGCTGAAGAGCACGTCGATCTTCCCCCAGTGCGCGACGGTCGCGGAGATGGAATCGGCGACATCCCGAGCCACGCCCACGTCGGCGGCGTGGGTGGCGATGCGCTCCTGCGGTAGTCGGGCGTCCGTCAAGCGGCCGACCGCGCGCTCGAGGGCATCCTCGTGCAGATCCACCAGCATGACGCGCGCGCCTTCCTCGAGGAACAGCTCGGCGCTCGCAAGCCCGATGCTGCCCGCCCCGCCGGTGATGAGGCAGGTCTTGTTCTCCAGCAGGCGCATTCGAGAGCTCCGGTGGCGGGGCCGGTACCGGCTACGCCTTGCGGGCGAGGGTACGGGCGAGGGTGCGAGCGAGGTCGGCCCGCTCTTCCGTCGGAAGGGGCCAGTGCTCGTCGCAGCTGATGCAATACGCCTCGATGTCGGCCCCTGTGCGCAGCAGCTCGATCAACTCCTCGCGCGCGTAGCCCGTCAGCAGGCGCTCGTGCTTGCACGTCGGGCATTCGGACGAGAAGGGCGCGGAATCGCTCATGCCGTCACGATACCCTGCGGCCTCTCGGCCGTCACGCGGATCGAGGAGCCTCGGATGTCTGGGCCGGGCTGTCGGGCGCATCCTTCGGCAGGATGTAGCGCCCCTTGCCGTGCTGGAGCAGCTCGGCGAATTGCTCCCGCGTGACGGGCTTGCTGTGCAGGTAGCCCTGGGACTGGTCGCAGCCGAGCTGCCAGAGCGCATCGAGCTGCTCCTGAGTCTCGACGCCCTCGGCGACGACCTGCATCCTGAAGGCGCGGGCGATCTCGATGATGACGGCGACGAGCTTGCGGCCGCGCGGATCGAGCGTCATCGCGTTGGTGAACGTGCGGTCGATCTTCAGGGTGTCGATCGGCAGGTGCGCGAGCCGGCTCAGCGAGGAGTAGCCGGTGCCGAAGTCGTCGATGGCGACGGTCGCCCCGGCCGCCCGCAGCATCTTGAGCTTGCCGACCTCGGCGGAGGACTCATCGATCAGCGCGCTCTCGGTGATCTCAATGTCGAGCCCGCACCGTTCGGTGGCCCAGGTCTGAGTGTGTTTCAGGAAGCGCGCGACGAAATCCGGGAGGTGCAGCTGCCGCGCGGAGATGTTGACCGCGACCCGGATCGGCGGCAGCCCGGCCCGCTGCCACTCCTGGCAGTCGCCCGCCGCGCGCTCGATGACCCAGTCGCCCACCTCGACGATGAGGCCGCTCTGCTCGAGGATCGGGAGAAACTCCGCGGGGGACACGACGCCTGTGTCCGGGTCGTTCCAGCGGATGAGCGCCTCCACGCCGTCGATGCGGCGCGTCTTCACGGCGACCTTCGGCTGATAGTAGAGCTCGAACTGCTGGTGCTCCAGCGCGCCACGCAGCTTCCTCTCCAGCGACACTCGCGCCAGACGGGCCGAGTGCTGCTCCGCGCTGTAGTGACGGTGGCGGTTGCCCGAAGCCTTCGCGGTCCACAGCGCCGCCTCGGATCTCTGCACGAGGACTTCGCCCTCTCTTCCGTCTTCCGGGTACACGGCGATACCGCTGCGCGCCGCAACCGGCACATTGTTGCCCTCGAGCACGAAGGGCTCGGCCAGCAGCTCGGTCAATTGGCCTGTCAGGCTGTCGATGCACTCCTGCGTCGCGCCGCTCGCGGGCTGCACGATCGCGAAAGTGCCGCCGGCAAAGTGCGCGAGCTGATCCGTGTCCCGGAAACGCCGCTTTAAGCGATCGGCGAGCAGCTGCAAGAGCAAGTCGCCGGCGTGGCGTCCGAGGGAGTCGTTGACCACGCTCAGGTTCTCGACGTCGATGACGGCGACGGCATGACGAGCCCCGACCTTCGCGGAGCGGCGCAGCAGCCGATCGAGCCGCTCGCAGAACAGCGTGCGCTTGGCGAGGCCGGTGAGCACGTCAAAATAGGAGAGCAGGCGTACCCTGCTGTCCTGCTGGAGGTACTGCAGCGCAAACGAGAGATTGGCGGCCACCTCGCGCAGAATGCGCGACTCCTCCTCGTTGAGGCTGTCCCGCTCCCGGTTGCACACGATGAGGATGCCGAGCACCGTCTTGTCGACGATGAGCGGAAGCCCGATCACGGACCGACCGGCGTCGGCGGGTTCCGAGGCGCCGCCGCTCGGCTCCGTCGAGCCCTCACGGCCGACCGATTCGTGCCGGACCAGCGCTCCCTCGCCGTCGGAGTCGAGGAAGGTTCCAAAGCGGTCCTGACCGGAGCGCTTCGCAATGGAGTCGCAGAGCTGCGCCGCCTCGCCCAGATCGACGCCGCTCCATGCGACGGTCTCGAGCGTCTGAGTCCTCGCGTGCCTGAGGGCCACCACGGCGGCTTGATATCCGCCCACGCTCACGGCCAGCCGGCAAGCCTCGCGCAGCAGCTCGTTGCGGTCGTGAATGCGGACCACGACGCCGTTGATGCCGCTCAACATGCGCAACACGCCCGTCAGACGGGCGATCTGAGCCTCCTGCTGCCGGCGCACAGTCCTCGCGGCGGCCTCCGCGAGCGCTCGCTTCACGGCCGGTCCGAGCCGTGCAAGATTGCTCTTCAGAACGTAGTCGACGGCGCCGCGGCGCAGCGCCTCGATCGCCCGCTCCTCCCCGATCGTCCCGGAGACGAACAGGAACGGAATCTCCGGCGCGTGTTCGTGCGCAATCGCGAGCGCGGACAGTCCGTCGAACGTGGGCAGGGTGAAGTCGGAGAGAATGATCGTCGGTCGGAAGGCCTCGAGCTCGGCCCTCATGGACTCCTCGGTCTCGACCCGCCGCATGACGTGCCGGATGCCGCTCGCGTCGAGCTGCCGGTGGGTGAGCTCTGCCTCGACCTCGTTGTCCTCGACGAGGAGAACCCGAATGGGATCGCCGAGATGGCGGTCTCGACCCTTTTCGCCTCGGATGTTCACTGCGGGCTCGTGAGATGTCTCGAGTGGGCGGAGCGTACCGTGCGCACGTGCAGTAGATTGAATACGTTAACAGGAGCGGCGGCTGCGGCCCGTGAACTGGATCGCCTCCTTGCGCATGCACACGCGCGTGGCGCTCCATGATTGAGGAGGTGGAATTTCCACATCAGGGGCCGCGCCGCGTGACGGGATTCTCGCCACCGAGAGGACCCTGAGATCTCACTCACAGTTCACGGGCCTCGACCTTTTCACTTAATCTCCGATCGGCGCATTCTCGACTTCAACGGGCCTGGGCGATGCGCCGAGGAATGGCCCCCGAGACGCTCGACCCGACCGGCCGCCGATGCGCAGACTCCTGGCATACCTCGCTCTTTCGCTCGCGCTCACGGCGCAGTGCGTCGCGCTCGCCGGTCCGGTCTCGGAATACCAGGTCAAGGCCGTCTTCCTCTTCAATTTTTCCCAGTTCGTGTCCTGGCCGGCCGCTGCGTTCGCGAGCGCCGACTCTCCGATGGTGATCGGTGTGCTGGGCGACGATCCGTTCGGCGGCCAGCTCGACTCGGTCGTCGCCGGAGAGCACGCCGGGGGGCGGCGCTTGCTCGTGCGCCGCTACCGCGACGTATCGCAGGTCAAGGACTGCCAGATCCTGTTCATCGGCCGCTCGGAGACGGGGCGATTGCGCGCGATCGTCGAGGCACTCCACGGTCGCAGCATCCTGACGGTGAGCGATATCGACGGCGCGTCGAGGAACGGCGTCATGATCGAATTGGTTCTCGACGGCGATCACGTTCGCATGCGAATCAATGTCGGGGCGGCGCGGGGGGGCGGCCTCACCTTGAGCTCGCAGCTGCTCGAGCCCGCGCAGATCGTCGGACCGGGGGAGGGATAGATGGCACCGCGCTCCAGGCAGATCAAACGGTCGCTCATGACGATGATGCTGCTCACGAGCGGCGTCGTCGTGGTCATCACCTGCGCGACCTTCAGCGCCTACGAGCTGCTCAGTGCCCGGCAGCTCGCGCTGCGCGACCTGACGACCCTCGGGGAGGTGGTCGCCGCGAACAGCACCGGCGCGCTCGCTTTCGATGACGCGCAGGGCGCCCTCGAGACCCTGTCCGCGCTGCGGGCCGAGCCGCACCTCGTTGCGGCCGGTTTGTATACCCGCGATGGCAAGCTCTTTGCGAGGTATCCGCGCGGTGTGAGCGCCGCGGCGCTTCCCGCGACCCCGCCGCGCAGCGGCTATCGGTTCGAGGGGCCGTCGCTCATCGGAGTGCAACCGGTCGCTCAGGGCGATCGGCGCCTCGGTACGCTTTATGTGAGGTCGGATCTCGGGGCCATTTACCAGCGCTTCAGGCTCTACGCGCTGATCGCCGTGCTCGTCCTCGGACTGACCGCGGTGGTCGCCTATCTGGTTGCGACCCGCCTGCAGCGGGAGATCTCCGGCCCCATCCTCGCGCTCGCCGGCACGGCCCGGTCCGTCTCCGAGAACCGCGACTATTCCGTGCGCGCCCCGCCGGCTGCGGGGAACGAGCTCGGACTGCTCACCGACGCCTTCAATCACATGCTCACGCGCATCGAGGAAGGCCAGCTGAGGCTCCACACACAGCTCACCCGCCTCGATCTGCTGCACCGGATCACGCACGCCATCGGGGAGCGCCAGGACCTGCCGAGCATCTTTCAGGTGGTCCTGGGCACGCTCGAGCAGGACCTGCCGATCGACTTCGGCTGCGCGTGCCTGTATGAGGCCGGAACGGACACCGTGAGCCTCGCGACCGTGGGCGCGGGAAGCGTGCCGCACGCGCAGACTCTGGGGCTCACCGAGCGTGAAGCCATCCCCATCGACCAGAACGGATTGTCCCGCTGTGTCGAGGGCCAGCTGGTCTACGAGCCGGATACGCGGGAAGTGTACTTTCCCTTCCCGGGGCGCTTTGCCCGCTCCGGACTGCTCTCGCTCATCATCGCGCCGCTCCTCGTCGAGAATCGCGTATTCGGCATGCTCGTTGCGGCGCGCGCCGCGGACCACGCCTTCAGCAGCGCCGATTGCGAGTTTCTCCTGCAGCTGAGCCAGCACGTCGCGCTCGCCGCGCGCCAGGCTCAGCTCCACGAGGCCCTGCAACGCGCCTATGACGACTTGAGCCAGTCACAACAGACCGTCCTGCAGCAGGAGCGGCTGCGGGCGCTCGGGCAGATGGCGAGCGGCATCGCGCACGACATCAACAACGCGATCTCGCCGGTCTCGCTCTATACCGACACGCTCCTCGAGCGCGAGCCGAACCTGAGCGAGCGGGCCCGCAGCTATCTCGTCACCATCCAACGAGCCATCGAGGACGTCGCGGAGACCGTCGCACGGATGCGAGAGTTCTATCGGCCGCGCGAGCGGCAGCTCGTTCTCGCGCGTGTCGACCTGAATCGGACGATCGGGCAGGTCGTGGATTTGACCCATGCCCGGTGGAGCGATCTGCCCCAGCAGCGCGGCGTCGTTATCCGACTGGAGCAAGCTCTGGAACCCCACTTGCCCGAGATCATGGGCGCCGAGGTCGAGATTCGGGACGCGCTGACCAATCTCATCTTCAATGCCGTCGATGCCATGCCCGACGGAGGCACGCTCACGCTGCGGACGAGCACCGGGCCGCGGCCGAGCCGGACAGGGGAGGCTCAGGCCCCCTACGTCCAGGTGGAGGTCTGCGATTCCGGCATCGGCATGAGCGAGGAGACGCGGCGGCGCTGCCTCGAGCCGTTCTATACCACCAAGGGAGAGCGCGGCACGGGACTCGGACTCGCGATGGTCTACGGCATGGTGCAGCGTCACAGCGCGGAGCTCGAGATCGACAGCGAGCTCGGCAAGGGGACGACACTGCGGTTGATCTTTCCGGTCTCGGAGGTGGTGCAGGACGCAACGCACCAGGTGTCCGCCTCGCAGGGGCCGCTGCGTCGCCTCTCGATCCTTCTGGTGGACGACGATCCGCTCATCCTCAAATCGCTCCGGGACATTCTCGAGGCCGACGGGCACCGCGTGAAGGCGGCCGACGGCGGACAGAATGGTATCGACGCCTTCGCGGCTGCGCTGCAGGGTGGGGCACCCTTCGACGTGGTCATCACCGATCTCGGCATGCCGTATGTGGACGGCCGCAAGGTCGCCGCGGCGATCGAGGCGGCCGCTCCCGAGACTCCGCTCATTCTCCTCACGGGCTGGGGCAAGCGGCTGCTCAGCGAGGACGACATTCCGCCTCACGTCGATCGGGTGCTCAGCAAGCCGCCCAAGATTCACGACATCCGGACGGCGCTCGCTGCGCTCGTCGCCGATCGTCCGCGAGTCGCATGACCGCCACGCCGGAAGGGAGTCCATCGATGCCCGTGCCGTTGCTCATCGTGGACGACGAGGCGGCGCACATGCGGGCACTCTGCGACACGCTGCAGCTCGAGGGTTATGCGACCACGGGCGTCGTGTCCGCCTCCGCCGCCCTGGCGGAGATGCGCGGCAAGGCCTTCGATCTGCTCCTGACGGACCTCAAGATGCCGGAGATGGACGGCATCGCGCTGCTGCGGGCGGCGCAGGAGATCGACGCCGACGTGGCCGGAATCGTCATGACCGGGCACGGCACGATCGATACCGCCGTGAAGGCCATGCAGGCAGGCGCGTGCGACTACATCGTCAAGCCCTTCCGAATGAATCAGCTGGTGCCGGTGATCTCCCGAGCGCTCGAGGCACGGCGCCTGCGCCGCCTCAACAAGGAGCTCGAGCGACGGATCCTCGAGCGGACCCGCGAGCTCGAAGTGGCGAACCGCGATCTCGAGGCCTTCGCGTACTCGGTCTCGCACGACCTGCATGCGCCGCTGCGAGCGATTCAGAGCTTCTGCGATCTGTTCGTGGCCGACTACGGCGCGGCCGTTCCCGCCGAAGGCCAGACGCTCCTCGCGCACGTCCGCACGGGCGCCGAGCGCATGGGCCGTCTCATCGAGGACCTGCTGAGCTTCGCGCGCAGCGGAAGCGCGCCGATCAACCTCCGACGCGTGGCGATGAACGAGCTCGTCGGCGAGGTTGTGGCGGAGCTCGGGCGCGAGAGCGCCGGGAGGCAGGTGGATCTGAGCGTGCGGCCGCTGCCCGATTGCCTCGCCGACCCCGCGCTGCTCAAGCAAGTGCTCTTCAACCTGCTCTCCAACGCCTTGAAGTACACGGCAGGCCGCGACCCGGCTCGCATCGAGGTAGGCGGCGAGTTGAAGGAGGACGAGGCGGTCTACTCCGTCACCGACAACGGAGCCGGCTTCGACATGAAGTACGCCGATAAGCTGTTCGGCGTCTTCCAGAGGCTGCATTCTCAAGCGGAGTTCAAGGGAACCGGGATTGGACTGTCGATCGTGCAGCGCATCGTCGAGCGCCACGGGGGCACGGTGCAGGGCGAAGGCCGGCCGGGAGAGGGCGCGACTTTCCGGTTCAGCGTACCGGTGCGTCCCGGCGCGAAGGGATGAGGCGGTCGCCGACGCCCTCTGCAGCTCGGCGCACGCGGATCAGGTTCCCCAGGAGACCTCGGCAAAGATGCTGCGCGCGATTTCCTCGCGCGACGCCGACGGGAACCCGTATTCGACGTGGTAGGGATGCAATAGATTCTGCCCGACGAGAGACAGCTCGAGGCGGTCGGTCGCGTGCCATCCGAGCCGGGCGCCGAGCTCGAAGTAGGCCGGTACGGTACCGACGACGGGCCCGTCGGTCGGCCCGTCGTTGATGTCGAAATCATCGACCCAGCGCAGGTCCATGTCCAAGGTCAATTGGTGCGGCAGATCCATGCTCGAGCGAAGGGACGCCTGGTGCTTCGGATCCGCGGTCTCGTTGGTCGCACCGGTGGTGGACACCTCCCCGGGCGCCACGTAGATGTCCTCGAGCAGCAGATCGTAGCCGGCGTGCAGTCGCCACCAGTCGAGCACCTGATAGGACAGGGTGAGCTCGGCCCCATCGGTCTCGCCCTTGAGATTGTTCTGGAAGTAGATCGGATAGGGGTACGGATAGAAAAATGTCGTCGGGGTTGCGGAAGTGCTGCGCAGGTTGGTGTAGTCGTTGTAGAAGGTCGAGAGCGAGCCCGTGAGCCGCGACCCGAGCGCCGCGCGATAGCCGATCTCGTACGCGATCAGCGTCTCGGAGACGAAATCGCTGCTTCCCGTGAGATACGCCGTGGGGAATTGGAAGGGGGCGGGGGCGTTGACGAGGCCGGTCGGCACCTCGAGGTCCCGATCGTAGCGTGACGGCGTCCGCACGGCGCGCGATACCGCGGCCCACAGGAGCTGATTCGGGTCGAGGTTCCACTGCAGGCGGATGTTGGGCTCCACCTCATAGCCCGTGAAGTCATTGTGCTCGAGCTTCGAGCCGAAGGTGAGGTACACCTCCTGCGCGAGTCGGATCTCATCCTGAAGGAAGCCGCTGTAGAGGTTCTGATTCAGGACCGGTGGCAGGAAGCGCACGATGTTGAGGTCCAGGTCGACCTCGTGGGTTGCACGGTATTCGAGGCCCCAGACCATCTGCTGCCACGCGTCCCAGTTAAAGTGGTACTGGAATTGCACGTCGGACGTATCGAGCTCGTCCGTCAATTCCGACGCGGGAAACCCGGTGTAGTAGGGAGGGGCCGCCGCGCTTGCGAGATACGGTTGCCCGAGGTACGTGTGATCGTAATACGCCTGCAGGCTCATGGAGGAGCCGCCGGCCAGCTCGCGACTCCAGCGGCCGAGAATGTTGCCGCCGGAGAGCGTTTCACCTCCGGCGGCGCCGGTGCCGTCCGTGCCGTCGTAGAAGTCTCCTTGCAGGGTGTACTGGTCTTGCTGCGAGTCGCCGGCATCCATGCGAAAGCCGGTGCGTGCCATGTGCCACGCATCGTCGGCGTCGGCGCGAGTGCTCGTGACCTCATCGCCGAAGTCCGTGTATTTCCCATAGATGCGCCAATAGACGTCCGGCGCAAGCTCGCCGCCGTAGCGCAGGACGCTCTCATCCTGAAGCTCGTTGCCCGCGGCGCTCGAGGCATAGACGCCTTGAGTGTCCTGCGCGGACTTGGTGATGATGTTGATGACGCCGTTGACCGCGTTCGCGCCCCAGAGCGTACCGCCGGGACCGCTGATGACCTCGATCCGATCGATGTCGGCGAGGGGATAATCCTGTACGCTCCACAGAACCCCGCCGTAGAGCGGGGTGTAGACCGCTCGGCCATCGATGAGGACCAGGAGCTTGTCCGCGAGGTTCGTGTTGAAGCCGCGTGCGCTGATGGCCCAGTCGTGGGCGTTGATCTGCGCAACCTCCAGGTTGTCCGCAAGCCGCAGTGCCTCCGGCAGGGTCGTTGCGCCCGAGCGGCGGATGTCCTCGCTCGTGATGACCTGGATCGCTGCTGCCGCTTGCAGAAGCTTCTGCGGCTGCTTGGAAACTGACGTCACCTCGACGTTCATCAATTGCGCCAAGGTCATCTGCTTCAGCTGACCGGTTGAGGGGGATCCGGAGGGCGTCGCAGCCGGCGCGTCGGCCTGTGCGACCAGTTGCGCGACGGGCGGTGTGTTGGGTTCCGCAGAAGAGGGCGTGTCGGCGCGGGCAGTCCCGTGCAAGCAAGTCAGCAGCAGTGCCAAGAGCAGGCCCGCTGCGCATCGGACATCAGGCCGCCCATCCCCCGAGTGCCGAGGAGCGGCCGTGCCGAGCGATGCGCATTGACGAGGCGGGAACAAGCATCTTCTCCGGCGCGCGTGTCTTGCCGATCCAAGCCTCTTCGCGCAAGCCAGGGCTCTCGCCCGAGAGTCTCGATGGCTTGCGCCCTTCCGGGTGCCGAGAAGATACGAGTCATGATGCAGTGCGTACGACGGATTACGTCACATCGGCGTGGCGATGGAAGCGCGGACTGTGACTGGTGTCTCACGATTCTGCGCCGGGGTGAGGTCGCGGAGCTCCGGCTTGACTCTCGGCGCGCGGACGAGCGGCGAGGGCGACCCCGACGGTAACGATGGCGAGTCCCTGCGTGGGAGGGATATCGGCCATTTCGCTACTGGCGCGTCAGATTGCTACGTTGTGAGACATATGCTACATTCACAACATGAACCGGAAGATCACTCAGCGGGAGCTGCGCAATCAGTCGGCAGCCGTGCTGCGCGAGGTGGAAGCAGGGCGAACAATCACGGTGACCCGCAACGGCACGCCGGTTGCGGAGTTACGGCCCATTCGCCCTCGCCGGTTCGTGCCGCGGGCCGTCATTGTCGACGCTGCGGCTCGCGCCCCGCGGGTCGATGCCGGCCGCTTTCGCGCGGATCTCGACGCTGTAATCGATCAGCGCATCGATGGCTGAATCGACCAGGGGGCTGCTCGATACATCGGTGGTGATCGATCACGACGTGATCGACACGGCGCTGCTGCCCGATGAATCCGCGATTGCCGCCGTGACCCTCGCGGAGCTCGCCGCAGGCCCGCACGCTACCGAAGACAAGGACGAGCGCGCTCGACGCCAGGACCGGCTGCAGTGGGCGACCGCAACGTGGGACGCTCTGCCGTTCGATGCGGAAGCGGCCCGCCTGTACGGCCGGGTGTTTGCGGCCATGCGAGCAGCCCGTCAGTCGAGCCGCTCTCGGCTGGCGGATTTACTCATCGCATCCACCGCTGCCGCCAACAGCCTGGCGCTCTACACCCGCAATCCTTCCGACTTTGCTCCGCTGAAGGCGATCGTCAAGGTCGTCACTGTTTGACGTGCGCTCGCAGATGATTCTCGGCCGCGGTGCGCAACCACGCTTGGCTAACGCCTGCCTACTGGGAGGGCGGACTCGGCCGCGGCGCGCTGTGATATCGGCCGACATAGGCGGCCTTCGCGACCGTCTTGCCCTTCATGGCCGCCAAGAGCTCGGCGCGGGTCGCGGTCGCGGGGAGATCGAGCTTCGAATTCAGCGCGTACAGCTCGAAGATGTAGTGGTGATAGGGGGAGCCCGGAGGGGGAGAAGGACCCATGTAGGCGTTCTGGCCCATGAGGTTTCGGCCCGTTACCGAGCCCTCTGGGAGGCTGCCTTCGGGGATGCCGTTCGCTGATGCCGGAATGTTCCAGGCCATCCAGTGCAGTACGTCATCCGTGCCGCCGCCGATGGCGACATCCACGTCATGAAGAATGATCGCGTAGGCTACCGTCCCTGCGGGCGCACCGGAGAACGTGAAGCCCGGCTGGATGCCGCCGCGGCCGGCGTATTTCTGCGGGAGGATGCCGCCGTCCTCGAATGCGGTGGTCTGCATCTGCAGCGGCGGGAGTCTGAATCCACCCCTTGCCCTGGCCGCAGGCGCCTGCGCTTGTGCGGCACCGGCACTCAGCAGTACTACTGCGAGGAACAGAGACACTGCACTGAGATTCTTGGTACCCATGATGGCCCCGTGGTTGTTCTGGAATGGGTGGGGCAGCTTAGCGCAAATCACGGACAGCGGCGAGCATCGCTAATCTCGCTCCCGGTAGACGTCGATCCAGTGCTTGCTGTCGTCGAAGCAAACAAGCATCGTCTAGTCTCGTGCCGCCTTCAGCCTCGAAGGCGAAGTCGACGCATTGAGCTCGATGCGAACGACGGCTTTTCGCCCAGGATCACCGACCTCGATAACCCCGGTTTGCCCATCCGCAAGCAGTACGGCCGGTTTGGCGATGACCTTCTCCGCGAGGCTGATTTGACACGCGATGAGGATCGCGTGCGGACCCTCGTGCGTCGGCCCCTGCGGCGGGAGGGTGGCGGCGGGCACCGAGTCATCGGGATGTAGAGACGGGATGCACGTCAGCCCGTGGATCACACCGGCCCGGGAGGGCATCACGAGCCTGAGCGGATCTCCAGAGTGCAGCAACCTGTCTGGCCGGCCTGATTCGTGCCCGATGGTGAGGACCTCCTCGCCATCGATGAACCACCGGAGACTGATCGCGATCAGAGGTTTAGCCTCGAGGATCGGTGCGCTGAGGTCCGGTTGAGCGGCCCACACGACGTACGTTCCGGAAAGCACGAGCAGGAGCGCAAGCGAATAGCCCGTTCGTCGCCGGGAGCGACTGGGCGCCGGACGTCTGAGGAGGGCAACTCGCTCAAGCAACGGGTGCCGGCGCCGCCATCCGAAGGCGATCGCGGTGCGTGCCGCGAGCTGGGTTCTCGCCAGCGCCCGTGCATAACGCTGGCGGGCGACTCCGACTCGTCGGAGTACGGCCGCATCGCAAGCCACCTCCTGGTCGAATCGGAATCGGCTCCACGCCCAGTACATGAGGGGGTTGAGCCAGAACAGGCACACGAGCGCGACCGCGATGGCGTTCGTGAGCGCATCCTGTCGAGCCAGGTGGGCGCGCTCGTGGGCCAGGATCAGCGTGCGCTCGCTCTCCGAGTAGCGAGTCTCGAAGTCGCTCGGCAGCACGATTCGGGGACGCCACGCGCCGATCACCATGGGCTGCTTTGCAGCCGAGCTCCGGTAGGTGCCATCGGGAAGGCGCTGCAGAAACCCGAGGGATCTGCGCAAGCGTTGTTGACAGTAGGCGAAATACACGAGGGCGACGGCAGCGCCGAGGGCCCAGAGGAGCGTCGCGGCCGGTGCGAGGTTGCTGACGGCGGTCATCGGAGCGAAGTCCAAGGGTGCCGTGATTCCTCGGATCAAGAGTGGACTGACGAGGGTCTCGGGGCCGCAGAGGCAGGGCGGTGCTCGAGGAAGGAGCACTCCTATGAGGCTTGCGGGCACCAAGAGCCAAAGCCAGTAGGACGCCTCGGCACCCACCGCACGACGAGCGGGTACTCGCAGCACGCCAACGAGAACAATCCCTACCAAGCCGACGACGGAAATCCGGACGAGGAGGGTCAGCACCTCATTCGCCATCGTCCAGCTCCCCGATCAAGCGCCTGAGCTCTGCGATATCGGCCTTCGACAGTTTTCGGTGTTGACTGAAGTGCTGGACCAGGGGCGCGACACGCCCTCCGAATAGGCGGCTCAGCAGCCCTTCGCTCTCGGTGGTGATCCATTGCTCGCGCGTGAGCACCGCCGAGTAGACGTAGCGCCGCCCCTCCTTCTTGGCACGAATGGCACGCTTCCTGACCAGGCGCGCAAGGAGGGTCTTGATCGTCGAGACTTCCCAGCTCTCCTGCGCGAGCGCAGCGATGACGCGCTCGCTCGTGGAGCTTCCGTCACGCCACAGCACCGCCAGCACGCGGGACTCGGCGTCGCTGATCGACACGACGGCTCTCACAATCGATTCCTATCGCCGCGCCGTCTACGGGTGTAGACTGACTCCAAGACTACGCCTGTAGACGTAAATGTCAATATCTGCCATAGGGCGAGATGCCAGCCATGCAAGCTTCCGCCGCCTGTCGACGCACCCGCTCGAATGGCGGAGCAGCCCTACTTTCGATCGATTGCTTCCCATAGCAGGAGAGTGAGATGAAGCGAATGTTCTTGATGGGCATTGCCCTCATGGTATCCACGCTCACGCTCGACGCGCAGGCCGGCCCTGAGACCTGGGTCCAGGGCAGGAACTACGTCCTCCTGGATCCCGTGCAACCGACGCACGCGGCTGCGGGGAAGGTGGAGGTGCTGGAGGTCTTCTCCTACGGCTGCCCGGCTTGCAACTACTTTCAACCGGTGATCGAGAAGCTGGAAGAGAGTCTTCCGGCCAACGCTGAGATGGAGTTTCTTCCGGCCTCGTTTAGCGCGGCCGAGGA
>JASHYG010000093.1 GCA_030043215.1 Gammaproteobacteria bacterium | reverse complement strand
CGCGATCGTGAGCTTGCCCGCCGGCGCCGAATGCGCGACCGTCGAGCCCGCCGCGATCGTCGCGCCCGCGCCGACGGTGATCGGCGCGACGAGCACGCTGTTCGAGCCGGTGTGCACGTCGTCCTCGACAGTCGTCAGATGCTTGTTCGCGCCGTCGTAGTTCGCGACGATCGTCCCCGCGCCGACGTTCACGTGCGCACCGACCTGCGCATCGCCGACGTAGGAGAGGTGATTCGCCTTCGATTCGGCGCCGATGCGGGAATTCTTCACCTCGACGAAGTTGCCGATGTGCACGCCCTCCGCGAGCGCGGAAGACGGCCTGACGCGCGAGTACGGCCCGATGCGGCAGGCGGGACCGATCACCGCGCCATCGATCATACAGTGGGCGAGCACCTCGGTGTCCGATCCGATCTCGCTGTCGCGGACCACGCAATGGGGCCCGATGCGCACGCGATCGCCGAGCCTCACGCGGCCCTCCAGCACGACGTTCACGTCGAGCGCCACGTCGCGTCCCGCCTCCACGGTTCCGCGGATGTCGAGCCGCTGCGGATCGGAGACCGTGACCCCGGCGAGCATGAGCTCCGTCGCGCGCCGGCGGCGGTACTCGGCCTCCACCTCCGCGAGCTGCACCTTGTCGTTGACTCCGAGCACCTCGGCAGCACTCGGCGCGAGAAGCGGCTTCACGGCGATGCGCTCCCGGACCGCCATGGCGATGACATCGGTGAGGTAGTACTCGCGCTGCGCGTTGTCGTTGCCGAGGCGTGACAGCCAGGCCTTGAGAGCCTTCGCGGGCGCGGCCATGACGCCCGTGCTGCATTCGCGGATGGCGAGCTCCCGCTTGCCCGCATCGCGCTGCTCGACGATGCGGCGTACGCCTCCGCGGGAATCGCGAATGACGCGGCCGTAGCCGGTCGGGTCGTCGAGCATCACCGTGAGCAGCGCGAGCGTGCTCGGCGGGGCGAGATCGAGAAGCTGACGTAGCGTCGCGGGCCGCGTCAGCGGCACGTCGCCGTAGAGCACGAGCACGCGCTCACCATCGGTGAGCTGCGGTGCGACTTGCAAGAGCGCATGGCCGGTGCCGAGCTGCTTCGATTGCAGCACCCACGACACCGGCTCGCCGGACAGCGCCTCGCGAACGCGCTCACCACCGTGTCCGTACACGACGTGAATGGATGCCGGCTCGAGCGCGCGAGCGGTATCGATGACATGCTGCAGCAGCGGCCGCCCGGCGAGCGGCTGCAGCACCTTCGGCAGATCCGAGCGCATGCGCTTCCCCTGGCCGGCGGCGAGGATCACCACGGAGAGCGGCGCGCTCGGGGGGGGCCTTCCGGGTTGCGCGCGCGCGCTGCGGCTGCGAGTGCCCGATCTTTGAGAAGTACTCATGAATGAGCGCCGCGAGAGGCCTGGAACGCGAGGCTGTGCCGGCAGGTTTGCGAGCCGTCGCCGGCCGCATGGTCCAGTCCGCGGAGCTTCGCGCGCATGAGCGCACCGACGTAGATCTGCGGGTTCGAGTGAATGTCCCCCTCCTCGGTCTCGCGCTGCCGGATGATGCGGCGGGCGCTCTCGAAGGCGTCCTCCAGCGAGCACGCTCCCGGCAGCGCGTCCTTGAACAGCGCCTCCCCGAAATACGTGAGATCGCGGTTGTCCGCGCATCCGAAGGAGCTGTGCCGCGAGTCGGCGGCGGTCATGATCAGTGCCGTGTCGGCTCGCAGAGGGCGGATGAAGATCCCGGCATAGCAGGCGGAGGCGACGATGACGCGCCAGCGGATGCCGGCCTCGGCGAGCACCTGGCGCACGTCGCGCGGCGACAGCGCATCGTCCAGGAGGTCGCTGTTCGTGATGGCGATCCCATCCTCGGACGATCCGTGCGAGGTGAGGACGAGCACGAGCACGTCGCGACTCCGGTCCATTCTCCGGCCGATCAGCCGCAACGCGTAGCGCAGGTTGTCGAAGGTCGCGAGCGGATAGGTCGTGCGGTCGCGGATGTCGTTGACGAGCTCGACCGAGCGGTCGATGGAGCCGAAGCGCTCGCCGAACACGCGGCGGGCGAGCTCCTCCTCCTTGCGGAAGACTCGCTGCTCACCGTACCCCGCGAAGCCCACGAAGAAGACGTTGGTTTGTCCCCGCACGCGCGGCGCCATGCGATCGACCGCGGCCGCGACGCGGCGCGGCTGCTGTGCGAGCAGCGCCCGCTCGGCGGGGGTGAGAGGCGGGCTCGAGGAATCCGTGGCCGCCGGTGACTGCCCCGCCGCCAGCAGCCCCCAGAGCAAACATGCCGCGGCAGTTGCTTTGAGCTCGGCGCGGTGCACGGCGCATCAGCCGCGAAGGTTGCGAAGCCGCTGAACGACCTTGAGCAGGGCCACGGCGCGCGCGAGCTCCGCGAGCGCCTCCGCCTGCCCGATCTTGTCCACCTTCGAGCGGAGCGTCTCCTCGGCCCGCTGCTTGGCCGCCTGAGCCGCCGCCTCGTCGATATCCCTGGCGCGGAGCGCGGTGTCGGCGAGTACCGTCACGCGGTGCGGCTGCACCTCGAGCGCGCCGCCGCCGACGTAGAACGGGTGCTCCTCGCCTTCGGGCGGCTGCACCCTCACCTCGCCGGGCTTGAGCAGGGTGAGGAGCGGCGCGTGCCGCGGCAGGATGCCGAGCTCGCCCTGCGAGGCCGGCACGAACACCATGCGGGCGGGGCCCGAGAAGATCGCGCCCTCGGCGCTCACGATATCGACCTGGATCGTCTCCGCCATGGATGTCTCCGGGGCGCGCCGCTATTGCAGCGTCTTCGCCCTCGCGACGGCCTCGTCGATGGTACCCACCATGTAGAACGCCTGCTCCGGCAGAGCATCATACTCGCCGGCGAGGATGCCCTTGAAGCCGCGGATGGTCTCCTTCAGGGGGACGTACTTGCCCTCCTGACCCGTGAAGGTCTGCGCGACCGTGAAGGGCTGCGACAGGAAACGCTCGATCTTGCGCGCGCGGTAGACCGAGAGCTTGTCCTCCTCGGAGAGCTCATCCATGCCGAGGATCGCGATGATGTCCTGCAGCTCCTTGTACCGCTGGAGCACCGCTTGAACGCCGCGGGCGGTGTTGTAGTGCTCATCCCCCACGACGAGCGGATCGAGCTGCCGGCTGGTCGAGTCGAGGGGATTGACCGCGGGGTAAATGCCCTTGGCCGCGATCTGCCGATCGAGCACGACGGTGGCGTCGAGATGCGCGAAGGTCGTGGCCGGCGACGGATCGGTCATGTCGTCCGCCGGAACGTAGACCGCCTGGATGGAGGTGATCGAGCCGGACCTGGTGGAGGTGATGCGCTCCTGCAGCGTCCCCATCTCCTCCGCGAGTGTCGGCTGGTAGCCCACCGCGGAGGGCATGCGTCCGAGCAGCGCCGAGACCTCGACGCCCGCGAGCGTGTAGCGGTAGATGTTGTCGATGAAGAGCAGGACGTCACGGCCGCGACCGCCCTCGCCCTTCTCGTCGCGGAAGTACTCGGCGAGCGTGAGGCCCGTGAGGGCCACGCGCAGGCGGTTGCCCGGCGGCTCGTTCATCTGGCCGAAGACCATGGCGACCTTGTCGAGAACTCCCGCCTCGGTCATCTCGTGATAGAAATCGTTGCCCTCGCGCGTCCGCTCCCCGACCCCCGCGAACACGGAGAGGCCCGAGTGCGCCTTGGCGATGTTGTTGATGAGCTCGAGCATGTTGACGGTCTTGCCGACGCCGGCGCCGCCGAAGAGGCCGACCTTGCCGCCCTTCGCGAAGGGGATGATGAGGTCGATGACCTTGATCCCCGTCTCCAGAATCTCCTGCCCGCCGGCCTGCTCCGCGAAGGACGGGGCGGGCCGGTGAATCGCCCAGCGCTCCTTCGTCTTGACGGGGCCCGCCTCGTCGATGGGATTGCCCAGCACGTCGAGGATCCGCCCGAGCGTGCCGGTGCCGACGGGCACGCTGATGGGCGCCCCGGTGGCCGTCACGGTCATGCCGCGCCTCAAGCCCTCCGAGGTGCCCATGGCGATGGTGCGCACGATGCCGTCGCCGAGCTGCTGCTGCACCTCGAGCGTCAAGTCCACGCCGTCGCCGAGCCTCAGCGCCTCGTAGACCTTCGGCACCGCCTCCCGCGGAAACTCCACGTCGATGACCGCGCCGATGATCTGCGTGATCTTGCCCTGTATGGTATTCATGGCCGTTGGCCAACCTCTCTCGGGGTCGTTGCACGACCCCGTTCATGTAACGGCGCTTCGCGCCGGGAAAACCAAACTAAACCGCCGCCGCGCCGCTCACGATCTCCGCGAGCTCCTTGGTGATCGCGGCCTGGCGCGCCTTGTTGTAGACGAGCTGCAGCTCCTCGATGAGCTTGCCGGCATTGTCGGTCGCGCTCTTCATCGCGACCATGCGGGCGGCCATCTCGCAGGCGACGTTCTCGACGGCCGCCTGGTAGACCTGCGACTCGATGAAGCGCATCAGCAGACCGTCGAGGATCGCCGCCGCCTCGGGCTCGTAGATGTAGTCCCAGTGCTCGGGCAGGCCGCTCGCGTCGAACGCCGGCACCGGCAGGAGCTGCTTCACCTCCGGTTTCTGGCTCATCGTGTTCACGAAGTGATTGTTGAGGAGCAGCAGCCGGTCGATGCGCCCCTCGCGATAGGCGTCGAGCATCACCTTGACGGTGCCGATGAGATCGTTCACGTGGGGCCGGTCCCCGAGGTGCGTCGCCTGCGCGAGGACGGGCAGGCGCAGGCGGCGGAAGAAGGCGAGGCTCTTCGCGCCGATCAGGCACAGACTCGACCCGGCGCCCTTCTGCTCCCACTCGCGCACCGCGTAGAGGGTCTGCTTGAAGAGGTTCACGTTGAGGCCGCCCGCGAGCCCGCGGTCGGTGCTCACCACGATGAGCCCCACCGCCTTCGGCTCCCGCTCCTCGAGGAACGGATGGCGATAGTCGGGATTGGCCTGGCTCAGGTTACCGATCACCGAGCGCATCTTCTCCGAGTACGGCCGCGCCGCGCGCATGCGCTCCTGCGCCCGGCGCATCTTGCTCGTCGCCACCATCTGCATCGCCTTGGTGATCTTCTGCGTGTTCTTGATGCTGGCGATCTTCGCGCGGATTTCCTTGGTGCCCGGCATATCAGTAGCTGCCCGTGGCGGCGAACTCCTCGCACACTTTTTTCAGCCCCTGCTCGAACTCCGGCGTGAGGGTCGGGTTGGCCTCGATCGCCTGCAGCAGCTTCGCGTGGCTCGTGCGCGCGAAGTCGAGGAGTGCGGCCTCGTAGTCCTGGATCTTGTGACGCTCGACCTTGTCCGTGAAGCCGCCGTTCACCGCATAGATGGCGAGAGCCATCTCGGCGACCGACATCGGCGCGTACTGCTTCTGCTTCATGATCTCGCGCACGCGCTGGCCCCGCTCGAGCTGCCGGCGCGTGGACTCGTCGAGATCCGAGGCGAACTGCGAGAAGGCCTCCAGCTCGCGAAACTGCGCGAGGGCGAGGCGAATGCCGCCGCCCAGCTTGCGGATGATGCCGGTCTGCGCGTTGCCTCCGACGCGCGACACGGAGATGCCCGCGTTCATCGCCGGCCGGATGCCCGCGTTGAAGAGGTCGCTCTCCAGGAAGATCTGCCCGTTGGTGATCGAGATCACGTTCGTGGGCACGAACGCCGTCACGTCCCCCGCCTGGGTCTCGATGATGGGCAGTCCCGTGAGCGAGCCGGTCTTGCCCTTCACCCGTCCACCGGTCGCCTTCTCGACGTACTGCTCGTTCACGCGCGCGGAGCGCTCGAGCAGCCGCGAGTGCAGATAGAACACATCGCCGGGATAGGCTTCGCGCCCGGGGGGGCGGCGCAGGAGCAGCGAGATCTGCCGGTACGCCCAGGCTTGCTTGGTGAGATCGTCGTAGATGATGAGCGCGTCCTCACCCTCGTCCATGAAGAACTCGCCCATGGTGCAGCCGCTGTAGGGCGCGATGTATTGCATGGAGGCGGGAGTGGAGGCCGTGGCGGCGACGACGATCGTGTGCTTCATCGCGTCGTGCTCCTCGAGCTTGCGCACGACGCTCGCGACGGACGATTGCTTCTGCCCGATCGCGACATAGATGCACTTGATGCCGCTCGACTTCTGATTGATGATCGTGTCCACCGCGAGCGCCGTCTTCCCGGTCTGGCGGTCCCCGATGATGAGCTCGCGCTGGCCGCGCCCGATCGGCACCATCGAGTCGATCGCCTTGTACCCCGTCTGGACCGGCTGGCTCACCGACTTGCGATGCACGACGCCGGGCGCCACGCGCTCGATGGGCGCGCTGCGCTCCGCCTCAATGGGACCCTTGCCGTCGAGGGGCTGGCCGAGGGCATCCACCACCCGGCCGAGCAGCGCGCGTCCGACCGGCACCTCGAGGATGCGGCCCGTGGTCTTGACCGTGCCGCCCTCCGCGAGGTGCTCGTAGTCGCCGAGCACCACCGTGCCGACCGAATCCTGCTCGAGATTGAGGGCAAGTCCGAAGGTGTTGCCGGGGAACTCGAGCATCTCGCCGTAGCGCGCGTCCGCGAGGCCGTAGACGCGGCAGATGCCGTCGGTGATCGAGACGATCGTGCCGACGTTACGGGCCTCCGTGACCGGCTTGAAGCTCTCGATCCGCTGCTTGATGAGATCGCTGATCTCGGTTGCCTTGATCGCCATGATGATATTTCCACGGGCTTGCGCCCAAATTATGCCGTGAGCTCGTACGCGAGGCGCTCGAGCCGCGCGCGCAGCGAGCCGTCGATCACCAGATCGCCCGCGCGGACCACCGCGCCGCCGATGAGGCCCGGATCCGTCTCGCAGTGCAATCTCACCTGCCGCTTGAGCCGCCGCGCGAGCGCCTCGCTCATGCGGCGCCGCTGGACCTCATCGAGCGGCGTCGCCGAGGTGACCGTCA
>JASHYG010000092.1 GCA_030043215.1 Gammaproteobacteria bacterium | reverse complement strand
GCACCGATCACCATCAGCGGAGCCCAACTTGCAGCCGGCACGCCGGTGAAGCTTTTCCAGACGCGGATTGACGGCGGTGGCATGACTACATCGCACAACGAGGAATATGACGTCGCCCCCGATGGGCGCTTCCTCATCGACACGGTGTCGGAGAGCGCCGCAGCGCCGATCACGCTGATCCTGAACTTAAATCCCGGGGCCGGCGCGCAATGACCGGACGGACGTAGATGGGGTGGACGATGGGATTCGAACCCACGACAGCCGGGACCACAACCCGGGGCTCTACCAACTGAGCTACGTCCACCGTCGAAAACCGTGTCGCACTTGCCATCCATGGCGGCTGGCCACCCAGGCCAGCCATCCTGGCTGGCCGCGCGCCATTGTGGCGCGGTGCGCCGCAATGGCGCGCCCGGCAGGACTCGAACCTGCGACCCTCGGCTTAGAAGGCCGATGCTCTATCCGCCTGAGCTACGGGCGCAGCGGAAGTTGCGAAGCTTCATCTCGGCCCGTGATGGTCGGGGCAGAGGGATTTGAACCCCCGACCCTCTGCTCCCAAAGCAGATGCGCTACCAGACTGCGCCATGCCCCGTCCTCAAGAGCCCTCGGCACCCAAGCCAGACCTCATCCACGGAGGGGGGCGCATCATACGTAACCCGCCCGAGGAGCGTCAATTTAGGGGTTATCGGCGCCGGAGCCGTCCTGCAAGAGGCGGCGACGCCAGCGGCGCGGCGGCTCAGGGCGCCGGCACCTTCGCGAGCAGCTCATCCACACAAGCCTGGGCCGTCACGCCGCGGGCCTGCGCGGCGTAATCGAGCAGCAGTCGATGCCGAAGGGCATCGGCTGCGATCGCCTGCACATCCTCCGGGCTCACGAAGCTCCGCCCGTCGAGCCACGCGAGGGCGCGAGAGCCCCGCTCCATTGCGATGGCGGCACGCGGACTCGCGCCCCAGCGAACCCAATCGCGCAGCGCGGCGCTGTAGTGCTCGGGACGACGCGTGGCGTCGACCAGCGCGGCGATGTACTCCGCAACGGGGTCGGACAGCACGAGTCCCAGAACCTCGGCCCTCGCGGCGAACACGAACTCCTCGCTCACCCGGTGCACCGGCGGCGCGAGCTCACGATGCGCGATGGCCTCGCGCCGCGCGAGCGCCATGATCTCGAGCGTCCTCGCCCGGTCGGGGTAGTCGACGCGAGTGTGCAGCATGAAGCGGTCGAGCTGAGCTTCCGGGAGCGGATACGTGCCCTCCTGCTCGATGGGATTCTGCGTGGCCATCACGAGGAACAGCCGCGGCAGCGCATAGCTCGCGGCCCCGACGCTCACCTGCCTCTCGGCCATGGCCTCGAGGAGGGCGGATTGCACCTTGGCCGGCGCTCGGTTGATCTCGTCCGCCAGGATCAAGTTGTGGAACAGCGGACCGCGCTGAAACCGAAAGGTCCCCTCCTCCGGCCGGAAGATGTCCGAGCCGGTGAGGTCCGCCGGTAACAGATCCGGCGTGAACTGCACGCGCTGGAAGTCGCATTCGAGCGCCTGGGCGAGTGCCTTGATGGCGCGCGTCTTGGCGAGTCCGGGCGGACCCTCGACGAGCAGGTGCCCATCGGCGAGCAGCACGACGAGCAGCCGCTCCACCAGAGTGTCCTGCCCGATGATCTGGCTCGTCAGATACTCACGGAGGCTCGCGAAGGCACCGCGGGCCAGGCTCCCTGCGCTCCCTGCGCTCACGTGCGCCGCCATGCCGTCTTGCCGCCGGGCCTGTCCTCGAGGATGACGCCTGCCGCGGCGAGCTCGTCGCGGATCCGATCCGACTCCGCCCAGTTCCGCGCCGCGCGCGCCGCCCGGCGCGCCTCGACAAGCCGTTCCACCTCGGCATCGCTCACCGCCGCCGTGCGGGCGCTCCGGAACCATTGCTCCGCCGGAAGCTTGAGGATTCCGAGCACTCTCCCGAGCGCGCGCAGCTCCGAGCCGAGCGCGGGGGCCCGCGCAGCGTTCGCGCCGGCTCTCGAGGAGTTCAGCTCGCGGGCGAGCGTCTGCAGCACGGCGAGAGCCTCCGGTGTGTTGAAGTCGTCATCCATCGCCCGGTGGAAGCGCTCCGTGTGCTCCGTCTCGGCGGACTGCGCGGCGGCCGGCACGTCGCGCAATGCGGTGTACAGCCGGCCGAGGCCGGCATCCGCCTGCTCCAGCTGTTCCGCGGAGTAGCCGATGGGCCCGCGGTAGTGGCTCGCGAGCACGAAGTAGCGGATCACCTCGGGGTCGCGCACCCGCCCGAGCGCATCCCGGATCGTGAAGCTGTTGCCGAGCGACTTGGACATCTTCTCGTTGTCCAGCGTGAGAAAGCCGTTGTGCATCCACACCTTCGCGAACTCGTCGCCGCTCGCCGCCGAGGACTGCGCGATCTCGTTCTCGTGGTGCGGGAACTTCAAGTCGAGGCCGCCGCCGTGGATGTCGAAGCGAGTGCCGAGCAGCTGCTGCGACATCACCGAGCACTCGATGTGCCAGCCGGGGCGCCCCGGACCCCACGGTGAAGGCCACGAGGGCTCGCCGGGCTTCGAGCGCTTCCACAGGACGAAGTCGAGCGGATCGTGCTTGGCCTCATCGACCTGCACGCGCTCGCCGGCACGCAGCTCGCTCAAGCGCTCGCCCGAGAGCCTCCCGTAGGGCGCGAAGCGCGCGACGGAGTACATCACGTCCCCGTTCGCCGCCGGATACGCGTAGCCCTTCTCGATGAGCGTCCGCGTCATCTCGATCATGCCCGCGACGTGTTGCGTGGCACGCGGCTCGTGGTCGGGGCGGAGGATCCCGAGCGCGTCGTAGTCGCGGTGCATCTCCGCGATGTAACGCTCTGTAAAGGTGCCGATCTCCTCGTGCCGCTCGCCGGCGCGCTGGATGATCCGGTCGTCGATGTCCGTGATGTTGCGGACGAAGGTCACCTCGAAGCCGCGATATACGAGATAGCGGCGCACCACGTCGAATACGATCTTGGAGCGCGCGTGGCCCATGTGGCAGAGGTCGTACACGGTGTCGCCGCAGACGTACATGCCGATGTGTCCGGGCCGCAGCGGCTCGAGCGGCTCCTTGCGTCCGGTCAACGAGTTGTGAATTTCAATCACGCTGGGCTCTAAGCGAACCGGGCGAGCCGTGCGCGGACCGATGCAGGCAGCATGGCCTTCAAGAGCGGGGCGAGCTCGGGACCCTCGGCGCGCCCGGTGAGCGCGGCGCGCAGCGGCATGTAGAGCGCCGCGCCCTTGCGGCCGGTCGCGGCGCGAATGGCGCCCGCGATGGCCTTGAGGTCGTTGCCGCTCGCTTCCGCGCCGCTCACGGCGGCGGCGAAGTAGCCTCGCCCGGCCTCCCCGACGAATCCGCGCGCGGCGGCATCGAGCTCCGGAGGCTCGCCGAACACCACATCGACCCACGGCTTGGCATCCAGCGGCCGCTCCACGTTCGGCAGCACGGCCTCGAGGAACGCGGCGAGCAGGGGCTCGTCGAGCCGCGCGGGCAGCACGCCGCTCAGCCAGCGCCGTGCCTCATCGGGCGTCAGCCGCCGTACGGCCTCCTTCTGCCACATGTGCAGCTGCTGCTCGTCGAAATGCGCCGGAGCGCGGCCGAGATGCTCCGGGGCGAACGCGCGAGCCATCTCCTCGAGACTGAGGAGGCCGTGCTCGGCGCTCGAATGGCCGAGGCGAAACAGATAATTGACGATCGCCGCGGCGAGGTAGCCCTGCGCCCGGTAGTCGCGCAGGCTCACGGCGCCCTGGCGCTTGGAGAGCGGAGCTCCGGCCGGGTCGAGGAGCAGGGACACGTGACCGTAGCGGGGTGGGACGAGCGCAAGCTGCCGGAGAATGAGGAGCTGGCGCGGCGTGTTCGCGAGATGATCCTCGCCGCGCAGCACGTGCGTGACGCCCATGCAGGCGTCGTCCACCGCGTTGCTGAAGAAGAACGCGGCCGCGCCGTCCGCGCGGCGAACGATGAAGTCACCGATGTCGTCGGTGAGCACGCTCTGCGGGCCGCGCACCAGATCGACGAAATCCACCCGCTCACCCGGCGGCACGCGAAAGCGCAGGGCCGGGGCGATACCCTGCGCGCGCCGGCTCGCCTGCTGCGCCGGAGAGAGGTCCCGGCACGTCCCCGCGTAGCGCGGCGGCCGGCCCGAGGCGAGCTGCGCCTTGCGGGACACTTCGAGCTCGAGCGCGGAGCAGAAGCACGGATATACCGCGCCCGCCGCGGCGAGCTCGCCGAAGTACCGCTCGTAGAGCGGCGTGCGCTGCGACTGCCGGTATGGGCCCCGCTCGTCCTCCCGGCCGGGGCCCGCATCCCATTCGAAGCCGAGCCAGCGCAAATCCTCGAGCTGCCGCTCCCGGTAGTCGTCGCGGCTGCGCTCGGTGTCGGTGTCCTCGATGCGCAGCAGGAAGCGGCCACCGCTCCGCCGTGCGAGCAGCAGGTTGAACAGCGCCGTGCGCACATTGCCGAGATGCACATCGCCCGTCGGGCTCGGCGCGAAACGCGTGATCGCCGGCGCGTCCGCCGCGCGGGAGCCTGCGGTTGATTCGAGGATTGCCACCGCGACAATGGTACCATCCTGCCATTGCCGCCAACGGGGGCGCTGGATCGCCGAACATGATGTCAAAGCAAGCACGATGCATGATGACGGGCTGTGTCGCGATGGGACTGCTGCTGCTCGGGGCGATGGCGCACGCGGCGTCCGCTCCTCCTCCCCCGCCGGCGGCGAGCGGCGGCGACAGCAATCCACAGCCTTATCCGCGCGTGCGCGTGGTGACGAGCATGGGGAACTTCGTGATCGAGCTCTACCCCGACCGCGCGCCCCTCACCGTCTGGAGTTTCTTGAGGTACGTGCGTGAGGGCCAGTACACCAACACGCTCTTCCACCGGGTGATCGCGAACTTCGTCATCCAGGGGGGAGGACACGACGCGACCACCTACAAGATCAAGCCCGTCCACGGCTACGAGCCCAACGAGTCCGGCAACGGACTGCAGAACAAGCGCGGCTGGGTCGGGCTGGCGCGCGCGTCGGCGCCGCACACCGGCAACTGCCAGTTC
>JASHYG010000091.1 GCA_030043215.1 Gammaproteobacteria bacterium | reverse complement strand
CTGCTGCGCTACCTGCTCTTCGTCGGCGAGACGCCTCTCGGCTCGGGAACGGAGAGCATCGCGGAGTCGTCGGCGTTCGTCGAGGAGTTCGAGGCGCGCGGGCCGCGAGACTCCAAGGGACGCTCGCTGCGCGACCTCGATCTGCGCACGCGGCTGTTCCGATACCCCTGCAGCTACCTCATCTACTCAGACGACTTCAATGCGATCCCCGAGCCGGCCAAGGGATACATCTATCATCGCCTGCTCGAGATTCTCACCTCGCGCGACCCGAGCCCGGATTTCGCTGGGCTGTCCCCCGGCGACCGCCAGGCCATTCTGGAGATCCTGCTCGAGACCAAGCCGGGGCTTCCCGCGGAGTGGCACGAGTACGCGCAGTCCCATCACGTCCAGCTCGCCGACAGTCTGCCCGCAAGAATGGTCATTCATCCGAACCCGTGACAAGAGGAACCCGTCCATGAACACTTTCCTGAAAGGCGCGAGCCTTGCAATCTTGCTCTCGAGTCTCGCCACACCGGCGGCGTTCGCCGGGTCCGCGACGGCGAATTCCGTGGATGGCCGCTGGGACGCGAGCCTCAGCCGCAACGGCGTCGTGATCCCGTTCCGGCTCGACCTCACCGGCAGTGGCCCTACGCTCAAAGGCACGCTGTACGACGGCTTCAAGCCCTATGACGGGACCACCAGCGCGTCCTATCAGAACGGGACACTCGTCCTGCACATCGAGCACTACCTCACCACCATCACCGCCACGTTGAAGGACGGGCAGCTCACCGGCAGCGTCGTGAGCCAAGGGCGGGGTATCAGCGCGACATACGGCTTCCAGGCCACCCGTCACGTGAAAGCGCCCGCCGGCGCGGCCGATGCGCCATCCATCGCCGGCTCATGGGTGATTCCGCTCGCCACACCGTCCTCCAAGGACGAGAACGCCTTCCGCTTCATCGTGCGCCAGCGTGGAGCGGAAGTCGCTGCGTCGATCCTCCGTGTCGACGGTGACACGGGCGCCTACAGCGGCGAGTACCGGGACGGCAAATGGATATTGAGCCACTTCGACGGATCCCGCCCCGGCCTCATCGAAGTCTCTCTGAACCAGGACGGCACGCTCAGCATCCTGCAGCGCGTCGAGCAGCCCGGCGAGTCCGCACAGAAGGATGCGAGCCCCTACACGAACTCGGTGTCGGATGGACGTTATGCGCCCACGCTCACAGCATATCGGGAGACCGTGGCCAAGGAGAAAGGTCTGCCGCAGCCCGATGATTACGATACTCATACGACCGCGCGCGATCCCAACGAGAAGTTCACCTTCAGCTTCCCGGACGACCACGGCAAGATAGTCTCGAGCGACGACCCGAGATTCAAAGGCAAGGTCGTGCTGGCCATCGTGACCGGCACCTGGTGCCCGAACTGCCACGACGAGGCGCAGTATCTGGTCCAGCTCGACAAGAAATATCGCAAGCAGGGCCTGGCGATCGTCGCTCTCGACTTCGAGGAGCCCGAGCAGCAGGGGAGCCTCGATCGCGAGCACGCGTTCGTGAAGCAGTATGGTGTGAAATACACCTACCTCATCGCGGGCGCCCCGTCCGAGATGTGGGTGAAGGTGCCGCAGCTGGTCAACCTCAATACCTGGCCGACCACGGTCTTCATCGGACGGGACGGGCTGGTCAAGGGGGTGCATGCCGGATTCGCCTCTCCGGCGAGCGGCACGTTCAACGCCCAGTTGAAGAAGGAGTTCACCGCGAAAATCGAGCAGTTGCTCGCGGAGAAGCCGCCGGCCGCACGGCTTGCGCGGTCGGCCGATCATGCCGCCGCGTCCGCCTCCGGCGCGCGCAATCTCTAGGAACGGATGCCGGACGCGATCGCTCGACACCTCGCACGGGCGTCCCCCGCGAGGTGTCGAGCGGTGGCGTTGCGACGCAACACGCATCCCAATCAAACGATCAAACCAAATAGCATGACCACTATCCCAAATAGTAGTGGATAGTGTTCTTCATCCTGACCTAGCCTGTCGGCCGTGCGGGTCTTTCCCGCGGGGGCTCGGCTGATGGCATCCACATCCTCATCGGTTGCATCCATTCAACAGTCGCAGGGCTGGCGCGAGCTATTTGCCAAGGAAGACTGGTGGGCAATTTGGATCGGCCTCGGCCTGCTGGCCGCCGCCGTCATCCTGTTCGCCTCAGGCTCCAGCATCGGCTGGCTCGCCGTCACGCCCGGGAAGTGGCACACGTTGCCCGAGCTCGGACACCAGTTGGCGGCCAATGCCGGGCGTTACGCCGCGCTGTTCGTGTTGTGGGCGGCCATTCTGAGCGTCGCCGTCGCCGCACTGGGCATCCCGGTGGCGCAGTTCCTGCCGTCGTTCCTGTTCGTTTACCTCGTCTCGATCCTGATCTATGCGCTGGGGCAGTGGGACAGGGCGCACTACTACAACCTGGAGCCGCCGCTCGTGGCGCTCGCACTCGGGTTGCTGATCGCGAACACCACCCGGCTTCCGGCCTGGCTGCAAACCGGCTTCCGCGTGGAGTTCTACATCAAGATCGGGATCGTGCTGCTCGGCGGGGGCCTGCCGTTCACGCTGATTCTCTGGGCGGGCCCGGTCGCCGTCGCCCAGGCGGCGATCGTGTCTCTCGCGACGTTCGGCACGATCTTCGTGGTCGGCAAGCGCCTGGGTCTCGACCGCCGGTTGGCTGCAACGCTCGGCGCCGGCGGAGCCGTCTGCGGCGTATCGGGCTCGATCGCCATCGCCGGTGCGGTCGGAGCCAAGAAGGAGCACGCGCCGATCGCGATCTCGCTCGTGATCCTCTGGGCCATCGTGTTCATCTTCGCATTGCCGCTGATCTCCCGGGCGCTGCACCTGGCGACCGGCGTTGCGGGCGCGTGGATCGGCACATCCGAATTCGCCGACGCTGCGGGCCTCGCGGCCGCACAGACCTACGGCGATTACGCCGGACACGTCTCCGGCATCACGGGACACGCCGACGCCGCGATCAACGCCTACACGCTGATGAAGGTCATCGGCCGTGATATCTGGATCGGCATCTGGGCGCTCGTGCTGTCCATCGTCGCGACCACGCGCTGGGAGGCTACGGGCGTTGAGAGTCACGCCGGCGCCGGCGAGATCTGGCGCCGCTTCCCGAAGTTCGTGGTCGGCTTCCTGATCGCCTCGCTCGTCACCACCGCGATCTCGCACGGCTACGACTACGCCGGGTACAAGGCGAGTGTCGTCCCGAAGCTGGTCGACCCGGTGACGGGCCTGCGCACTTGGGCGTTCGCCTTCTGCTTCCTCAGCATCGGCCTCACGACCCGCTTCGCCGACTTTGCCAAGGCGGGCGCCAGGCCGTTCTACGCGTTCACCGCCGGTGTGGTGGTGAACGTGATCCTCGGCTTCATTTTGTCGACCCAGGTTTTCGCAAACTTCTGGACGGCGCTCGGACAATGAGCGCCGGACGCATTCCTCCGATGGCATTCCCTGACGTGGCGACTGCGCCACGCTGCGCGGCCTGCCGCCATTTCGACAACGCGCCGGAGTCGCTCGAAGGGGCGATCCCGGGGCTCAAGGTGATGGGATCGGGATACGGGGCCGCCCGGGCCGAGGATGGGCTGTGCGAGATCCGCGGGCGCTATCTTTCCGCTGATTGCCGGTGCGCGGACTTCGAGCCGCGCTCGCCTGCAAGACTTCGTTACACACAATCGGTCAAGGTCATTTGAAATGGCGTCATCGCCACATTTCATTTGCCCGCAGAGCCGCATTTCGTGAGACTCTGCATACCGTTTACGCAAGACCGCGAGCGGCGCCGGTCCGAGAGCCGGGCACGGAGGATCATCGCCATGCAGAGCTGGACACAATGGCAGCGCGAAGTCTTGACGCTGTTGAGTCAGGACTTCCAAGAGGTTCTGCGCAACATTTCCCTGGACGATGTCGATTGGCCGTCGTGGCAGAACTTTTATCTTCAGGGCCGAACGCCGCGCGCCGCGATCGACCGCGCGATGGAGCGCGACCTGTAGCGGTATCGCTCGAGCGGGCGGTGCCCGCGGCCCGCCGTCACGACAATCTCGATGCACGAGCTCACCGGAGCGTATGGTGGGCTGCCGGGACGGGAATGAATGCATTCTCGAACTAGGGGAAGGTTCAATCAGCGCGAGTCATTCGCCGTCCCGGCGCCCATAGATACGATATCCCGCTCGCGGCGGAACACAAACAACGGTTCGCTCTGCGCCCATTCCCGTTCGGCATTAGATTGCCGCTACAATGATTCCCAATCACATCCAGCGATAGCTTCGCCATGGCAAACGACCACCGGACGGCATTCATCGTCGGCGCCGGCAGCGGCCTCAGCGCCTCATTGGCGCGACTGCTGCGCGCGGAGGGCATACAGGTCGCTCTGGGCGCCCGTAACCCGGCCAAGCTCGAGCCTCTCGCCGTGGAGATCGGAGCGTTGCCGGTCAGCACCGATGCTGCGAGCCCTGCGAGCGTCGACGCCGCATTCCAGCTGGTGGAAAGCCGTCTGGGTGCGCCCGATGTGGTCATCTACAACGCAAGCGGACGGTTGCGAGGGCCTTTCGTGGAGCTCGACGCAACCGCCGTGAGAGCCGCTCTCGAGGCGACCGCTTATGGCGGATTTCTGGTAGCGCAGCAGGCCGCGCGCCGGATGCTTCCGAGAGGCTCCGGTGCCATCCTGTTCACGGGCGCCTCGGCGAGTATCAAGGGCTATCCGCAATCGGCACCCTTTGCGATGGGGAAGTTTGCGCTGCGTGGCCTCGCCCAGAGCTTGGCCCGCGAGCTCGCTCCCCGCGGCATCCACGTGGCTCACTTCGTGATCGACGGCGGCATCCGCAGCGCCTCACGGCCGATCCCCGCGGATGCGCCAGACTCGCTGCTCGACCCTGATGCCATCGCGCGAACGTATCTCGACATCCTGCGGCAGGACCGAAGCGCCTGGACCTGGGAGGTCGAGCTGCGCCCGTGGGTGGAGAGGTTCTGACGCCGCACCCCGGGCGCAAGACCGGGAAACGGGCGTCATAACCTAGACATAACCACCTTTCGACTGACATCCTACCGCGCCCAGCCGAGACTGCCTCCCATACGGGCTCGATCCTGAGCCCGCACCGGCTCGAGGAGGCTCTCCGACATGGCGACGTTGGTGCTGACGGGACATCCGATCATCGGCGGCGGCGACCTCGCCGGCTCGGCTTTGTCGTTGAGCGAATGGCTGCAGGACGACTGGGCGATCCTCTACTCGCATCCGGAGGACTTCGTCGGCTGCGAGCTCGAGCTGGATCGGTGGGTCGCGCTCGCGCGGCCCGCGTTCACCGCCTCGCGCATTCGACCGCTCGCGGTCGCAAAACCCGGACGGCCGCTCGACTGCGGCTGGGTCACCGAGCTCACCGGCGACGCCCGCGCGCTGCGGCTGTACGATCCGGCGGCCCGCCGTCCGGATTCCCCGGACTTCTCGGCACGGCGTCTGCAGGACGACATCGAGAGCACGGCCCAGCGATTCGTCATGATCGTCGACGCGTCGCTCAGGCGGCGCAAGACCTACGCCTATGGCGCACGGGACCGTCTCCCCTCCCCCCTCGACTTCGTGCGCTGGGCCGGCGCTCTGCGGGACACGCATGTGCCGCAGAGGCCCCCTGCCGGCGTGGAGACGGAATATTCGTCGGCTTGGCCGCGGAAGTACTGGCAGGGAGCCTTTCAGGCCCAATCGGCCGCTTGAGGCGCTCCGCTAGCGCGCGGGCAGCTCGATTCCGGCGAACAGCGCGTCGACCCCCTCCTGGGTCTCGCACGCCGCCGCCCGGTCGACCATCCTGCGCGTGAGGTGCGGCGCGAGCAGCTGCATGAAATCGTACATGTAGCTGCGGAGCAGCCCGCCTCGAGTGAATCCTATCCAGGTGGTGTGGACGGGGAACAGGTGCGAGGCATCGAGGGAGACGAGATCCGCATCCTCCTCGCCGTCGAGCGCCACGCTCGCGACGATCCCGACGCCGAGACCCACGCGCACGTACGTCTTGATGACATCGGCGTCGCGTGCCGTGAGCGCCACGTTGGCGCGCAGGCCCGCCTTCGCGAATGTCTCGTGGAGCGATGAGGAGCCGGCAAAGCTGAATACGTACGTCACGATCGGAAACTCGGCGAGCTGCCGCAGCGCCGGCTTGCGCACCGTGGCGAGCGGGTGGTCGCGCGGCACGATGATGCGGCGGTGCCATTGATAGCAGGGCAGCAGCGCGAGCCTGCCGAACAGGTCCTGCGATCCGGTCGCGATGGCGAACTCGATCCGATCGGTCTTAGCCATCTCCGCGAGCTGCTCGGAGGTTCCCTGATGGAGGTGGAACTGCACGCTCGGGTACTTCGAGCGGAACTGCTTGATCACCGGCGGCAAGACGTAGCGCGCCTGGGTGTGCGTCGTGCCGATCGAGAGACTCCCCCGGCCCGCGTGCTTGAACTCGTCGGAGACACCCTTGATGTTCTGCGCCTCGCGCAGGATCTTGAGCGCGTGGGTCACGACCCGCTCCCCGGGCTGGGTGACGCTCGCCAGCGTCCGCCCGGTGCGGACGAAGATATTGAAGCCGAGCTCGTCTTCGAGCAGCTTCAACTGCTTGCTCACCGCCGGCTGCGTGGCGCACAGCTTGGCGGCGGCGGCGGTGATATTGAGCTCGTTCTGTACGACTGCCGCCAGGAAGCGAAGCTGCTGGAGTTTCACGGCACCGAGTCTAGGCTCGGGCTCGTTACGAAGTCGGTCGCGCGGCGGTGACAGATGGGTCACGCAGGCGGGCTCGCCCCAGCGCTCGCCGGGGAGCGGTCGCGTGCCGGTTGCCGCGGGCCCGCCCCGGCGCTTCCGGCTCTACGGTCTCAGAGGAGCTGGCTGGCCGACTGGG
>JASHYG010000007.1 GCA_030043215.1 Gammaproteobacteria bacterium | reverse complement strand
GAGGGCCGTGCCGCAGCCCGAAGCCGTCGCGCCCGAGCTCACGGACGAGGCGAGCATCTACCACGCACTGGTGCTCGGGGTGCGGGACTACGTGAACAAGCACGGATTCCCCGGAGTCGTGATGGGGCTCTCCGGCGGCGTGGACTCGGCGCTGACGCTTGCGATCGCAGTCGACGCGCTTGGCGCGGAGCGCGTCCATGCCGTCATGATGCCGTCCCGCTACACCTCCGCGATGAGCATCGAGGACGCCGAGGAGGAAGCGCGCACGCTCGGGGTGGCCTACAGCATCATCTCCATCGAGAGCATGTTCCAGACGACGCTCGCCGCCCTCGAGAAGCCGTTCGCCGGCCGGCCGCCCGACAGTACGGAGGAGAACATCCAGTCGCGCTGCCGGATGCTGATCCTGATGGGCATCTCCAACAAGACCGGCAGGATGCTGCTCACGACCGGCAACAAGAGCGAGATGGCCGTCGGCTACGCGACGCTCTACGGCGACATGGCGGGCGGCTTCGCGCCGATCAAGGATTGCAGCAAGCTGCTGGTCTACCGGCTCGCCGCGTACCGCAACCGCCGCGAGCGGGTGATCCCGCAGCGGGTGATCGACCGGGCGCCCTCGGCGGAGCTGCGCCCGGAGCAGAAGGACTCGGACTCGCTGCCGCCTTACGACGTGCTCGACCCGATCCTGGAGGCGTTCATCGAGGAGGATCTCTCGGTGGACGAGATCGAGGCGCGTGGCTTCGACCGCGCGACGATCGGGCGGGTGCTGGACCTGGTCAAGCGCAACGAGTACAAGCGGCGCCAGGCGCCGCCCGGCGTGCGAGTCAGCCGCCGCGCTTTCGGCCGGGACTGGCGCTATCCGATCACCAACGGGTACCGGCGATAGGGGCCGCTACCAGAGCTTCCACCAGTGGTGGGTCTGCTCGGTGTATTTCTCTCTGGAATTCGGGAAATTGAGCTGATAGACCTCGCGAGTCTCCGCGGCCCGCTCCTTCAGCCCGAGCTTATCGTAGCCCGCGATCATGATCTGGAGCGCTTGCTGCACCGCGGGGGCCCCGTCGAACTGCTCGATGCACTCGTTCGCGCGCCGAACGGCCCCGACGTACGCGCGGCGCCGCATGTAGTAGTCGGCGACGTGTACGTCGTAGTTCGCGAGCCGATCGCGCAGGTAGATCATGCGCTGGTGGGCATCGGACGCGTAGGCGCTCTTCGGAAACTGCTCGACGACCGTCTTGAAGGCATCGAATGACTTGAGCTCGTTGTTCGGCGGGCGCTTGGTGAGATCGGCACGGAACAGCCGCTCGATCGCATTCGCCTGGGTCTGGAAGTTCACGAGTCCCTTGACGTACCAGGCGTAGTCCACACGGGGATGGGTGGGATTCTCGCGGATGAACTCATCGGCGGCGTCCGTGGCCGAATCGGTCTCGTTGTCGCGGTAATACGCGTAGATCAGGTCGATTCGCGCCTGCCGCGCCTCGTCGGTGAACGGGAAGCGCGCCGTCAGGGCCTCGTAGAGCTTGATGGCCCCCTTGTAGTTGTAGGCGAGCAGCTCGCGGTGCGCCTCCTTGTAGAGCAGCACGGGGCTCGCCTGCATCCTCTTCTTGGCCGCCGTGTGGCAGCCCGTGGTGGCGAAGCAGAACAGGCAGAGCACGAGAGCCGTGCTCCGGGCGAGCGCGGATGCGGACACGGACATGAGAGCGGGGCCCCTCGATGGATGGACGTTAATGGAGCAGTATAGCCAATCCCCCGACCCGGGCTTACGACTGCCGCGTGACCGAGGAGTTCCGTACACACGAGCTGACGCTGCCCCTCGAGCTGGCGGGGATGCGCCTCGACCAGGCCCTGGCGAGGGCGCTGCCCCAGTACTCACGCGCGCGCCTGAGGAGCTGGATCGACCTCGGGGTGGTCCGGGTCGAAGGCCGTGCCCCGCGGGGGCGCGACAAGGTGCTCGGGGGGGAGCGCGTGCGCATCGAGGCGCGGCTGGCCGCCACCGGCGCGGTCGTCCCCGAGGCGCTGCCGGTCGACGTGGTGTTCCAGGACAGCGCGATGCTCGTCATCAACAAGCCGGCGGGGCTCGTCGTGCATCCCGGCGCCGGGAATCCCTCGCACACGCTGCAGAACGCTCTGCTCGCGCTCGATCCTGGGCTCGCCGTGGTGCCCCGCGCCGGCCTCGTGCACCGGCTCGATCGCGATACGAGCGGGCTGCTGGTCGTCGCGCGCACGGTCGAGGCGCACGCGCGCCTGGTGGCGGCGCTCGCCGCGCGCGAGGTCGAGCGCCGCTATCTCGCGATCTGCGCCGGCGTCATGACCGGAGGACGCAGCATCGATGAGCCCGTCGGCCGCCATCGCTCGATCCGCACCCGGATGACGGTGCGCAGCGATGGCCGCCGGGCGGTCACGCATGTGCGCGTCGTGCGGCGCTTTCGGGCCCACACGCTCGTCGAGGCACAGCTCGACACCGGCCGAACCCATCAAATCCGGGTGCACCTGGCACATGTCGGCTACCCGATCGTGGGAGACCCGGTCTATGGCGGTCGCCGCCGTATACCGCCGGCGAGCGGGCCGGCGCTGCTCGCGGCGCTGGGCTCGCTCAGGCGGCAGGCGCTGCACGCCGTGCGGCTGCAGCTCGCACACCCGCGGACGGGGCGCAAGATGGAGTGGGAAGCGCCCCTGCCCACCGATCTGACCGGGCTGATCGACGCCCTCGATGCGGATCTGCGCGAGGCGAGCGAGACACGCGCGACACGCGGCGCGACGGGGCGGCGATGAATGGGTCGGGGCCAGGGGGGCCGGCTGGGGCCGGGCAGCGGCCCGGTCCCCAGAGCGGGGGGGCGGCCACGAGGGGTCCGGAGCCGGCTCCGGTTCTGGGGTTCATCGTCCCCGATTGGCCTGCGCCGCCGGGCGTGCGGGCGGCCTGCACGCTGCGGCAGGGCGGGGTGAGCTCGCCGCCCTTCGATACGCTCAACCTGGGGCTCCATACCGGCGACTCACCCGAGACGGTGGAGGAAAATCGCCGGCGGATCCGCGCTGCGCTGCAGCTGCCGTCCGAGCCTTCCTGGCTCGACCAGGTGCACGGTGCGCAGGTGGCAAGCCTCGAGGACGGCGGTCCGGGCGAGCGGGCTCGCGGGGCGGCACCGCGGGCCACCGAGGCGGTCCGGCCGCGCGCCGACGCCGCAGTCACGAGGAAGCCGGGACGCATCTGCGCCATTCAGGTGGCCGACTGCATGCCGGTGCTGCTCGCCGCGCGCGACGGCACGGCCGTGGGCGCTGCGCATGCCGGCTGGCGAGGGCTCGCGGCCGGCGTACTGCAGGCGACGGTGCGGGCCCTTGCGGTAGCGCCTTCGGAGCTTCTCGCCTGGCTGGGCCCAGCTATCGGCCCGCAGTACTTCGAGGTGGGCGGCGAGGTACGTACGGCCCTGCTTGCCGTGGATGGCGGGGCCGCCCCGGCGTTCGTCCCTAACGCCCGGGGGCGCTGGCAATGCGATCTCTACGCCGTGGCGCGCCGGCAGCTCGAGGCACTCGGCCTCCACGAGGTGT
>JASHYG010000090.1 GCA_030043215.1 Gammaproteobacteria bacterium | reverse complement strand
TCGGCGCGAAGACCGACTGGTTCGATCACAAGCTGCGGGTGAACGGCACGTTGTTCTACGAGGATTACAAGTCCTACCTCAATCTCGAGCTGGGGACCCAGTGCACTCCGGCGAGCTCCATCAATCCGGGAACGCCGGTCTTTGGCCTGTCACCCTTTGCTCCCTGTCCGGCAGGAACGCCTCTTGGAAACCTGGGTCTTCCCGGCACTTTCCCGTGGTTCTACTACACCGGCGTACCGGCCTACATGCCGGGGGCGGAGCTCGAGGTCTACGCCGAGCCGATCGAACGGTTGCTCCTGAACTTCACCGGCGGCTGGGAGGAGTTCCACAGCAAGATCTCCGATACGACCAATCCCGGATATATCAACCCCTCGGTGCGCCTGCAGCCGGAGTGGGACGCGAGCGGCGGCGTTCAATACGGGCTCATCCTGCCGAACAGCGCGACTCTGACGCCGCGGCTCGACTGGCGCTACCAGAGCTATGTCACGAACGGCGCCGAGGACATCTATCAGATTCCGCAGTGGCGGGTCCCGGGATACAGTCTGTTCAATGCGTCGCTCAGGTATCAGCCGAATGGCGCCAATTGGCACTTCGCGTTCACGGTCGAGAATGTCTTCAACAAGTTCTACTGGGAGCAGCTCGGGGCCCCGACGAGTCTCATCGACTCCAGCGCGCCGCCGTCCGCAAGCAACCTGGAGCCTGCCGTGGCCCAGATGGGTACGCCTGGATTGCCCCGGGAGTGGATGGTCACGTACGGCATGACTTTCTGATCGGGCAAAGCCCGACGCGACGGGCCGGCAAAGCCCGTCGCGTCGGTGCCACGCTCGAGCAGCCCGCTGCTCCCCCCGCCTTCCGTTGAGCTATCATCGGAAGGCCGCTCATCGCCCGCCCTGGCCGGGCCGCTCGCAGGAGATTCGCCATGTCGTCAGTCGACTTCCGAGGCCATCCGCTGTTTCCCCCGGGGTTCAACAGTCCGACGCGGTTCGAGGCGGACGTGTTCGACTGCGAGGTCTGGGGTGAGATCCCCTCGGACATCGAGGGCAATTTCTATCGCATGCAGTGCGACTTCGAGTACCGGCCGCCCATGAACGAGTGGATGACCGGGTTCAACGGCGACGGGCACTTGAGCCGCTTCCGCATCAAGGACGGCCACGTGGACTACCGGGGCCGCTACGTCAAGACCGCCCGCATCATGGCCGAGCGCCATGTGCGCAAGCGTCTGTTCGGCGTGTACCGCAACCACTTCACGGACGATCCGAGCGTCGCGCACATCAATCGCTCCGCCGCGAACACGCACATGTACTGGCACGGCGGCAAGCTCTACACGCTCAAGGAGGATTCGCTTCCGTACATCGTGGACCCGCAGTCTCTGCAGACGCTCGGCGATTGGGATTTCGACGGGCAGTGGGCCACGCAGACCATGTCGGCGCATCCGAAGATCGATCCCCTGACGGGGGAGATGATCGCGTACGGTTACCAGGCGAAGGGATATCTCACCAAGGATGTCACGGCCTGCGTCGTGAGCCCCGAGGGCAAGGTCACCCGGCAGTGGTGGTTCGAGGCTCCCTTCCTCGGGATCATGCACGATCAGGCGATCACGCAGAAGCACATCCTCATCCCCCTCGTGGCCCGCACGACGAGCCTCGCGCGCTTGAAGCAGGGCCTGCCGATGTGGGAGTGGGATGGGAGCCTGCCCACCATGATCGCCGTGATCCCGCGGGATGGGGACTCGAAGGACGTGCGCTGGTTCAAGGGCCCGGCGCGCAACACGCTGCATTTCCTCAACGCGACCGACCGCGGGCACAAGATCACGATGGAGCTACCCACCTCCGATGGCGAGCGCGATTCCTCGCAGATCCGGCGCTGGACGTTCAACCTCAATTCCAAGAAGGACACCTTCGAGGAGGAGGTCGTCTCGCGGACGCCCGGATTCCTGCCGCGCATGGACGACCGGTTCCTCTCGCTCGATTACCGGTACGCTTTCCTGAGCAGCAACGATCCCTCCATCGCGCCCGATGTCCACCGCGCCCCCGCGCTCGCGCACATGGGACGCTTCATGTCGAACGTGCTGCAGCGCCTCGATGTGCGGACGGGCGAGATCAAGCAGTGTAAGGTCGATCCGGTTTTGAGCCTCCAGGAGGCCGTGTTCATCCCGCGCAAGAACTCGACGGCCGAGGGCGATGGCTACGTGGTGGCCGTCGGGAGCAACTACGAATCGACGTCCTCCGACCTAGTGATCGCGGACGCCCAGCGGATGGAGCAGGGCGTCATCGCCACGGTGAAGCTGCCCTTCAGGCTGCGCAGCGCCACGCATGGAAACTGGTACCCGGCGTCCGTTCTGCCGCCGGTCAGGGACGAGTTCGGAGCATCGCTATGAGCGGCGCGGACGTCTCGGAGCCTGCAACGCCGGCGCCATCCGAGTCCGCAGATCTCGTACGGCCGGCACTCGACCGTCGCGCGTTTCTCGGCACGGTCGGAGTGGCCGCGGGTGCCGCGCTCGCGGCGTCGGTCGTGTCGCTGGCGGCGGTCGGGCGTGCCGAGGCTTCCGGGGCGCCGGCCGCGGCATTAGCAGCCCGCAGACCGCTTGCGGCGAGCGGCGCCGATGGCACAGCCAGCCCCGAGGAGCTGTGGGACATCGACGACATGTGGGGCCATTGGCCGAGATACGCCCATCCCATTCCGTATGCGCGGGTTCCGCCCTCGGCCTCGGTGTGGGAGCGGGTCGATCCGATCGATCGACTCCTCGTCATCTGAGCCTCGCGCCCGCGACAGACGGGGCGGGTCGAAGCAAGGGGGATTCATGCGACACGGGTTCGCTCAGGCCGCGCTCGTGATGATGGGCGCGGCCGCCTGCGTGATGGGCGCCGCGACGACCGGCGCGTCCTCGGGTGCCGCATCGAGCGCTGAATCGAGCGCCGCCACCGAGGCGCGGCTCGACCGTCTCGACGCCGAGATCACCGCCGGCGAGGACATCCTCGCGATCGAGAAGCTGCAGCGCGCCTACGGCTACTACGTCGACAAGGGAATGTGGGAGGACGTGGCCGACCTCTTTACGCAGGACGCGGTCGCCAACTATCCCGCCGGTGTGTTCGTCGGCTGGAAGAGCATCCGCGAGCATCTCTATATGAATGTGGGAGGGAAGAAGCTCGGGGAGCTCGGCCTCGGCGACGGGCGGATCTACAACCACATGAACATCCAGCC
>JASHYG010000089.1 GCA_030043215.1 Gammaproteobacteria bacterium | reverse complement strand
CATACTTCGCAATCAACTCGCTCGTGAACTGGGCGCTGCCCTTGCCGAGCGATCCGTGGCTGCAGATCCTCTCCATCGACATCCTGTTCACGCTCGGATGGTATACGATGCTGCTGCGGGTGCTGCACAAACCCGAGCGCATGCTGCAGACCACCACCGCCGTCTTCGGCTATCGCGCGGTGCTCGCGCCGCTCACGATCGGCGCCGAGTGGCTCATCCGCCGCTTCGGGTCCGAGCAGTCCTGGCAGCTGCCGCTCGTCATCGGCTACACCGCCATCGTCGTCTGGATGATCGCCGCGAACAGCCACGTCTTGAAGGCCGCGCTCGAGTGGTCGATGTTCTACTGCGTCGCGCTCGTCGTCCTGGAGATCATCACGAGCGGACTGCTCGTCGTGGCGCTCGTTCCCCTTGCGCGCTGATTCCCGGCGAGAGCTTCCCCATGCACATCCACATCCTCGGCATCTGCGGCACCTTCATGGGCGGCATCGCCGCGCTCGCCAAGGCGTCAGGTCACCGCGTGACCGGCTCCGACCGCAACGTCTATCCGCCGATGAGCACGCAGCTCGCATCCCTCGGCATCGAGGTGGTGGAAGGCTTCGGGCCCGAGCAGCTCGATCCCGCTCCGGACATCGTGGTGGTCGGCAACGTCATGACCCGCGGCCAGCCGGTGATCGAGGCGCTGCTCGACCGGGGCATTCCGTACGCCTCCGGCCCCGAGTGGCTGACGCACGAGGTGCTGAGGGACCGCTGGGTGCTTGCCGTGGCCGGCACGCACGGCAAGACGACGACGACATCCCTCCTCGCCTGGATCCTCGAGCACGCCGGGCTCGAGCCCGGCTTTCTCATCGGCGGAGTTCCGCAGAACTTCGGCGAGAGCGCGCGGCTCGGCCGGCCGCCCTTCTTCGTCATCGAGGCGGACGAGTACGACACCGCGTTCTTCGACAAGCGCGCGAAGTTCGTCCATTACCGGCCGCGCACGGCCGTGCTCAACAATCTGGAGTTCGACCACGCGGACATCTATCCCGACGTGGCCTCGATCGAGCGCCAGTTCCATCACCTGGTGCGGACGATCCCCCAGGCGGGACGCATCGTCTGGAACGCGGCGGACGCACGGCTTCGCGAGACGCTGGCGATGGGTTGCTGGACGCCCCTCGAGGGCTTCGCGCGGACGGGCGCCGACGGCGCGCACTGGACTGCGTCGGCCGGGGCCAGCGACTTCTCCCGGTTCGAGGTTCTCCAGGCGGGGCGACCGTGCGGCACCGTCGAGTGGTCCCTGATCGGCGCGCACAACGTCGACAATGCGCTTGCGGCCCTCGCCGCAGCGCATCACGCCGGAGTTCCGGTCGCGCAGGCGATCGGCGCGCTCGGAGCGTTTGGCGGCATCGCGAGGCGCATGCAGCTGAGGGGCGAGGTGGAGGGGATTCGCGTGTACGACGACTTCGCCCATCATCCGACGGCCATCGAGACCACTCTCGACGGCCTGCGTCGACGCGCCGGCACGCAGCGCATCATTGCGGTGCTGGAGCCACGCTCGAACACCATGCGGATGGGTGTGCATCGCGCGACGCTCGCCCCCTCGCTGGCGGGTGCGGACGAGGTCTGGCTCTACGCGCCGCCCGATCTCGGCTGGGACGCCGCCGAAGTGGTGCGCGCCCTGGGCAGCCGCGGCCGGATCGCGGCCGAGATCGATCCGCTCGCGTCAGATCTTGCAAAGTCCTTGCGTCCCGGGGACAACGTGCTGATCATGAGCAATGGCGGCTTCGGCGGCTTGCACGGCAAGCTGATCGCGGCTCTCCAGCGGCGTTTTGCACGAGCTCAGGCGGGCCATGCGCAGCAGCAAGCAGCCGGCGACGAACGCGGCACAGACCGCTGAGATCGCCCTGTTCCCGCTCAATGCCGTGCTGTATCCGGGCGGCCCGCTGCCGCTTCGCATCTTCGAGCCGCGCTACGTCGACATGGTCCGCCGCTGCATGCGGGAGGAGTCGGCCTTCGGCGTGGTGCTGATTCTCACGGGGGCGGAGGCGGGAGGAGCCGTCGAGAGCACGGCCCCTGTCGGCACCAGCGCCCGGATCGTCGACTTCTACCCTCTGTCGGACGGGTTGCTCGGGATCTACTGCCTCGGCGGACGCAAGTTTCGGCTGCTGCGCCGCTGGCGGCAGAGCGACGGGCTCAACATGGGCGAGGTCCTCTGGCTCCCGGATGAGCCCGCGACGGAGGTGCCCGCGGAGTACCAGCACCTGGGCCGGCTCATGTGCAAGATCCTTCCGGAGCTCGGCGAGCTGTACGAGGCGGTCGAGAGACGCGCGGAGGACGCGGCCTGGGTGGGCTACCGGCTCGCCGAGATCCTTCCGGTGGACCTCTCGGACAAGCAGAACTGGCTCGAGCTCGACGATCCCCTCGAGCGCCTGGCGCTCTTGAGTCCGCTCATCCGCCGGGACGTGAGCTGACCGGAGCGCCGCGGGTCAGCGGGCCGGGCGGCCCCGGCCGGAGTAGAAGCGGAACAGGACGAAGCCGAGGATGATCGTCCAGCCGAGCACGAGCCAGCCGACGACGCCGTCGAAGCCGCTCAGGAGGAACGACAGCGGGCTCGCTCGGTTGGCAACCGACGTCTCGCGGACGAAGGTGATGATCCAGACCCACGAGGCGTGCAGTCCGATGCAAGCGCCGATGTGGCCCGTCTGTGCGCGGACCATGCCGAGCACGACTCCCACCGCGAAGAGACTCAAGTAGGCATCGCCGATCCCGAGCGGATGGGTGAAGGCGTGCAAGGCGCCTGCGAGCAGGGTGAGGCCACTCCCCCACGAGGCCTGGGCCGCGGGGATGTGGTACACGCCAACGAAGTGCGTCAGGCCGTAGATGAGGGCCGTCAGGATCACGGCGGCCCGCGGTCCGGACTCCCGGGCAATCCCGGCATACATCGCGCCGCGCAGGAACGTCTCCTCGATCAGGGCCACGGCAAGGCCCCGCAGCAGCCCGACTCGCGCGATCTTCAAGAGCGTGGCCGCATCCACGGTGATCCCAGTCTTCCACGCGCGCAGGTGGAGCGCGACCATGGCGGCGACGACGAGAGCCATCATCGGGGCGCCGATGAGAAAGCCGACGCCGAGGTCGCGCAGGAAAATCTTGGGGGGCGCCCCGTATCCGAGGCTCGCCCGGTCGGCGAGGCCCAGGCGCCGGGCGGTCAGCACGAAGCCGACGGCGAGCGCGACGAGTCCGATGCGGTCGGCGACGCGGTGGAACGGAAATCCGAAATGAGGATGGAGCGCGGCCCATACCGGATAGGTGAACGCGGCGATCGCGGCGAGCGCGGCGAGAATCAGTCCGAGAAAGCAGGTGAAGGCGCGCATGGGGCGAGTCGGCTCAAAATGACATCATTGCACCAGATTTGGATCTGTCTTGCTGCACATCCGGTGTTGAAGAATGCGCTCCCGCATCGTACCTCTCGAGGAGCACCCGCATGGACCGGCTCGGCGCGCGGCAGATTCTTCAGGCACTCGTCCAGGGCTTCGACCCCGTGAGCGGCGCGGAGCTGCCTGCCGACACGGTCGTTCAGCACGCGGAGGTGATCAGGGCGCTGCTCGCCGGCATCACCGCGCTCGAGGCGGACGCGCTGCGCACAAGGCGGCGCGCCCAGCTCCCCGACAACGTGGGCCGTCCGTGGAGCTCGGAGGAGGAGGAGCGGCTGGCCGCGGCCTTTCGTGCGCGCGAGGAGCTGCCCGCCATCGCGGCCCGGCACCGCCGCACGGTCGCCGCCATCGAGGCGCGCCTGGAGCGGCTCGGCCTGCTCGCGCCGGAGCAGCGGACCACCCGGAATCGGTACGTCACGCGCGCCTGATCGCTAGATCTCGCCGGCGAACAGCGCGCGCCAGCGCTTCGCCACGGCAGTCAGATGGAAGCGCGCATCGGGCTGGGTGGCGGGACGGGCGCCGTTGCGCCATGAGCGGACGCGCTCCAGGTAGGGATCGAAGAGGCCGAGGCGCGCCGCCCAGGGCGCAATGAGGGGCCGGGCCCTGTTCGGGAAGAGCCGCGCCGTGTGCTCGTAGAGGCGCACGGCCGGTGTGATCGGAAGGATCTGCCGCGGGTCGGCGAGCACCTCCGCGGCCGCCCCGCAGTCGTGCGTCAGCACCGGCGTGCCGACCGCCTTCGCTTCCGCGAGAACCAGCCCGAAAGTCTCGGGCAGCTCGAAATTCGGATAGAACACGCACAGCGCGGTGCGGACCTCCGCGAGGATCCGGGTGTGGGGCAACGCGCCGAGCCACTCGACCCCGTCGATCTTGCCGTCCACGCTCTGCAAGCCGGCGCGGCGCAGACTCTTGTAGCCGGGGCTCCCCACCCGCAGGCGCAGATCGGGCATGGCGCGGCGCAGGGCCTGGAACGCATCGAGCGTCAGCGCCAGCCCTTTGTTCGGAGAGGAGAAAAAGACCAGCTTGGTCTCATCCACCGCCGAGCCGTCCGGCGTGAGCGCGTCGTCGACCGGGTTGTAGATCGTCACGACGCGCACGCGCTTCGCGACGCCCGCGCCGCTCAGCACGGCCTGCGCTTGCCGGCGCTGGAAGTCCGATACGCAGACCAGGGTGACCCCGAGCTCGGCCAGCGTCGCCGCTGCCGCGGCGAGCCGCCGTCCGCGCTTGGATCCGGGCCGCAGCAGATCGTGCATCCACAGGTAGACGTGCGCGCC
>JASHYG010000088.1 GCA_030043215.1 Gammaproteobacteria bacterium | reverse complement strand
ACCTCCGGCTCGTGACGCGACACCCAGAGCAGCTTCGGCGCGGTGAAGCCGGGCATCAGGATGTTGCCCGTGATCCGGCGGGAGTCGGGCTCGCGGCGCTCGAGATCCGAGCACTCGAGAGCGGAGCGGCCGTCGTTCCAGAGTATCGCCGGCCGCAGCGGCCGATCCTCCCGGTCGAGCAGCGTCGCTCCATGCATCTGGCCGCTGAGGCCCACTGCTCGCACCGCTGCCCGCACGCCGGCCGGCAGACTGCCGACGGCGCGGACCGTCGCCTGCCACCAGGCCTCGGGATCCTGCTCGGAGTATCCGGGCCGCGGCCGGCTCACCTCGAGCGGAGCGGAGGATTGCGAGACGAGCGCGCCGCCCTCGCCGATCACGACGGCCTTCACTGCGGAGGTGCCGATGTCTATCCCGAGGTACATCAGTGCGCCGTCACCTGCAAATGCACCTCGATCGTCATTTGGCTCCCGGGAGCGAGTACGGACGCCTCCGCTGTGTCGCGCCCGAGCGAGCCCGGCGCCCCGGTCTGCGGCTCGATGCAGAAGAAATCGCGTCCGGCCGGCGCGTACACGTGGAGATACCGGCAGTGAAGTGCCCGAACGTGGACGGTTCTCCCCGGCCAGTCGAGCGACGCGTGGCCGCTCCAGCCGCAGAAGCAGTGATCGAGCGGGACGGCTTGCACGCTTCGCGGCGGCTCGAAGAGCCAGGCGGGCGGCGTCGGCGTCTCCTCCACCGGCAGCGCGGCGGCATCGGTCAGCCAGACCCGCGGCAGGCGCGCCCGCAGCTGCGCCTGGCCGGCGCGAGGGAAGTAGGGGTGCAGGCCCAGCATCGCCGGCATCGGCGCAGCGCTCAGGTTCTCGATCGAGAGCTCGATCGACAAGGCATCCGGGAACAGCCGCAAGCGCTGCTCGCACGCGTAACGCCACGGCCACTCGTCCCCGCCGCCCTCGAACCTCAGCGTGGCGCTCGTTTCGGACGCAGCCGTTACGCGCCAGATGGCGCGCCAGCCCTGGCCATGAATCGGATGGGGGTCCTCGCTCCAGTTCCGGCGCAGCCGCACGATGTGCCCGCCGAAACTGAAGCGGCCCTGCGCGATGCGGTTGACGAACGGCACCATCGGAAAGCAGGCGGTGCCGAACGGGTCGTCGGGTGCGCCGGGGGACGCGGGACGCAGGATGTCCTCACCCCGCCACTTGAACTCGTGGATCGTTCCCCCGCGTTGCGGAGCCACGACGAGCCGCGCATCCCGGTGTCGCAGCACCAGAGAGCCTTCGTCCACCATCATGCCGGCGGTCCACTACGTCGGTGTGTCCGCTGCGGACTGCGTGGGAGCGGCAGTCGCTCGAGCAGTTCCGCGCGTCCACAGGTTCTGAATCTCCTCGAGCGTGCGGCGCCGGGTCTCTGGCACGTAGCGCCAGACGAACGCCGCGGCGAGGAAGCTCATGGCGCCGTATATCCAGTACGGGAAGGCATGGTTGAACAGGGCATTCAGCGTCGAATTGCCGATGAGAATCTTGAACGACCACGAGACGAAGAGGTTGGCGATCCACTGCGCCGCCACCGCGATCGCCATCGCGCGGCTCTTGATCGAGTTCGGAAACATCTCCGAGAGCAGCACCCACGTGACCGGGCCCCAGGAGAGGGCGAATCCCGCGATGTAAGCCATCGCGGCGATCAGCGGCCCCAAGCCCTCGGCGCTCGCCTTGAACTCGAATCCGAGAGCCACCATGGCAACGCCCATCACGAGCCCGCCCGCGATCAGCAGAGGCTTGCGGCCGATGCGATCCACCGTGAGGATCGCGACCACCGTGAATGCGACGTTGGCCACCCCGACGACGACGGTTTGCAACAGCGCCGAGTCGGTCGATGCGCCGAGGTTCTTGAACATGAGCGGCGCGTAATAGAGCACCGCGTTGATCCCGACGAGCTGCTGGAAGATCGAGAGCAGGATCCCGGCGACGATGACGAGGGAGCCGAAGGCGAGCAGGCTCACCGTGCGCGACTCGGGCGAGACGCGCAGCGAATTGCGGATCTCCCCGATGACGGTGCGCGCGTCGGTCTCACCGATGAGGCGGGCGAGGACTCCGAGGGCCCGCTCCTCGCGGCCCTTCATCACGAACCACCGCGGGGTGTCCGGAACCTTGAGCAGCAGCGCGAGGAACAGCAGCGCGGGCACGGCCTCGGAGAGCAGCATGAGCCGCCAGCCGGTCGTGCGGACCCAGGTCTCGTTGCCCTGCGAGGCGATGGCCCAGTTCACGAAGTAGACGAGCAGCATGCCGAGGACGATCGAGAGCTGATTGAACGAGACCAGGCGGCCGCGGATGCGGCTCGGCGCGATCTCCGCGATATAAAGCGGCGAGAGCATCGAGGCGATCCCGACGCCGACGCCGCAGAGAATGCGGTACAGGATGAACGGCGTGAGCGCCCGGGGGCCCATCCCGCCAATTGGGCCGAGACCGATCTCGGGATAGGCCGAGCCGACGGCGGAGACCAGGAACAGAGCGGCCGCAACGAGCAGTCCTCCTTTGCGGCCTAGGCCGTTCGACGTCCAGCCTGCGAGGCTCGAGCCGATCACACATCCGAGGAGGGCGCTCGAGATGGTCCAGCCCGAGAGGCTCCCGCGGGCCGTCTCCGAGAGGTGCAGCGGATCGATGAAATTGGCGTCGATGGAGCTCACGGCGCCGGAGATCACCGCCGTGTCGTATCCGAAGAGCAGGCCGCCCAGCGTGGCGACAAACGTGAGCCTCGTCACCAGGGAAGTGCTGTCGGTTCTCATGCCCCCTCTTGCGGTGCTCGAGTATCGGAAACGTTCCGCGAGGCCGCCGGATACGGTAGCGCTGTCAGTTCCGCACCGTCAATGCGGTGTAGGATCCGGCGGGCACGTGGCACGTGGCGCGCGGTGCGCGGGGGCGCGGGTCTTGCCGCTGGGGGAAGCATGCAATACCGATTGCTGAGTGCGACGATGCCGGCGCGGCGCCCGGTCCGCAGGCTCGCGGTGAGGTGGGCCGTCGCGACGGTCGCCGCCGCAATGGCGTTCACCGGCGCGTCTGCCGGCGTATCCTCCGGCGCATCCGCCAGCGCGGCCGCTCGCGATCGAGCGGAGCCGCTCTACAAGGACCCCTCGGTCCCGGTCGGCGCGCGCGTGGAGGATCTCCTCTCCCGCATGACTCTCGCGGAGAAGATCGCGCAGATCACGTGCGTCTGGGATCGCAAGCGGGAATTCCTCGACGCCGCGGGAAACTTCGACCCCGCCAGAGCGCGGGCGGCCTTCCCCGCGGGCATCGGGCAAGTGGCGCGGCCGAGCGACTTGCGCGGCAGCGGTGATGATCCGCTCGAGCACCCCTTCCGCGATGCGCGCGAGACCGTCGCCCTGGTCAACGCGATCCAGCGCTATGCGGTGAACGACACGCGGCTCGGCATTCCCGTGCTCTTCCACGAGGAGGCGCTGCACGGCTACGTAGCGCGCGGCGCGACCAGCTTCCCCCAGGCGATCGCCCTGGCGAGCTCCTGGGATCCCGCGCTCTTGACGCGCGTCTTCTCCGTCGCCGCGCGCGAGGCGAGGGCGCGCGGAGTGCCGCTGGTGCTCGCGCCCGTCGTCGACGTGGCGCGCGACCCGCGCTGGGGCCGCATCGAGGAAACCTACGGGGAGGATCCCTATCTGGTCAGCCAGCTCGCCATCGCGGCGGTGCGGGGTCTGCAAGGGGATGCGCTGCCGCTCGCGCCGGACAAGGTGTTCGCGACGCTCAAGCACATGACGGGCCATGGGCAGCCCGAGAGCGGCACCAACGTCGGACCCGCGGACATCGGGGAGCGCACGCTCCAAGAGGTGTTCTTCCCACCCTTCACGGCAGCGATCCGCGCCGCGAACGCTCGGTTTGTGATGGCCTCGTACAACGAGATCGACGGCATACCCTCGCACGCCAATTACTGGCTGCTCCACGACGTGCTGCGCGGAGAGATGGGCTTCGAGGGGACCGTGGTGAGCGACTACGACGGCATCGAGCAGCTCGTCTCGCTGCATCACATCGAGCCCGATCTCGCGCATGCGGCGGCGCGTGCCCTGCATGCCGGCGTCGATGTCGATTTTCCGGATGGCGAGGCCTACGCAAAGCTTCCCGAGGCGCTTGCCGCGGGACTCGTGACTCAGTCGGAGATCGACGCTGCCGTGCGGCACGTCCTGCGCACGAAATTCCTCGCGGGCCTGTTCGAGCATCCCTACGCGGATGCGGGCTATGCGGAGCGCATCACCGACGATGCCGAGGCGCGCGCTCTCGCGGTGCAGGCGGCCCGCGAGACCACGGTGCTGCTGAGGAATGACGGTACGCTGCCTCTCGATGCCGGCAAGCTCCGGACGCTGGCGGTGATCGGTCCCAACGCGGCGGCCGTGCGCTTGGGCGGCTACTCCGACGTGCCCGGTCACACCGTGAGCCTCCTGCAAGGCATCCGGGCGGAGGTGGGCAAGCGCGTACGCATCGTGACTGCCGAGGGTGTGCGGCTCACGGACCAGGGGGACTGGTACACCGACCACGTCGTGCTCGCCAGCCGGCAGGAGAACCTCTCCAGGATTCGCGAGGCCGTCGAGGTCGCCCGCGGCGCGGACGAGATCGTGCTCGCGCTCGGCACGAGCGCCGCGCTCAGCCGCGAAGGCTGGGCGCCCAATCACCTTGGCGACCGCGACCAGCTCGGGCTCATCGCTGAGCAGGACGACCTGGCGCGCGCGCTGTTCGCTCTGGGCAAGCCTGTCGTCGTGGTGCTCATCAATGGGCCGCCGCTTTCCATTCCGCAGATCGCGGCGCGGGCCAACGCGCTGGTCGAGGCCTGGTATCCGGGACAGGAGGGGGGAACTGCCCTCGCCGAGATCCTGTTTGGCGACGCCGATCCGGGCGGGAAGCTTCCGGTGACGATCGCCTCGTCGGCGGGTCAGCTGCCGATGTTCTACGACGACAAGCCGAGCGCGCATCGCGGCTATCTCTTCGACTCCGACCAGCCGCT
>JASHYG010000087.1 GCA_030043215.1 Gammaproteobacteria bacterium | reverse complement strand
GCGAGTGAACAGAATGACGCCGCCGACGAGCGGATGCCGTAGCAGCTCGAGCTCCTCCGCCTCGATCCGGGGTCCTCCCAGATCGATCATGAGCGGCCCCAGGGTCATGTGCCGTCTCCCCGCTACTCCCCGGGCGTCAGCAGCGCAAGCGACTCGACGTGGGTGGTGTGAGGGAACATATCCAGGACCCCGGCCGTCCGCAGCACGAAGCCATGGTCGTGAACCAGCATCCCTACGTCCCGTGCCAGACTGCCCGGATGACACGAAATATACAGCACCCGCCGCGGCCCAAATCGTGCAATGGTCCGCATTACCTCGCGCGCTCCGGTCCGCGGCGGATCGAGCAGCACGTCCGTGAAGCCCTCCGAGAGCCATGGGAGCTGCGGCGGCAGTGGGCTCGCGAGGTCGGCCTCGATGAACTCGGCGTTCCGTATTCCGTTGAGGCGCGCATTATGTCGCGCGCGCTCGACGAGCGCGTGATCGGCCTCGACCCCCACCACCCGGCCCGCGCGGCGCGCGAGCGGCAGCGTCAAGTTGCCGAGCCCGCAGTACAGATCGAGCACCCGGGACTCGCCCGTCGGCTGCAGCAGCGCGACCGCGCGCGCGACGAGCGCTCGATTCATCGCCCCGTTCACCTGTATGAAATCGGTGGGCGCGAACTCGAGGCGCAGGTCGAAATCCGGCAGCGCATACCAGAGAGGTTCCTCGGCCGTCCCCTCCGGAGCGGCCGCCGCCGGCAGTCGCGTCACAGACTCGAGTCCGGCGGGCTGCAGGTACAGCCGCACCGCGTGGGCTCGCTCGAAGTCCCTGAGCCGCTCCAGATCGCGCGAGGGCAGTGCCCCGAGAACCCGCAGCACCAGAGCCGCCGCGTTGTCGCCGACCGCCACCTCGATTTGCGGCACGCGCTCGCGAATGCTGAGCTCGGTGAGAAGCGCCGCCAGGGGCCCGATCAGCTGCCCGACCGCCGGCGCGAGCACCTCGCAGCGCTCCGTCGCCGTGACGTACGGCGACAGCCGCTCGCGGAACCCGACCAGGGTGCGGCCCTTCTTCGGGACGTAGCGGGCTCCGAGACGCGCGCGCCTGCGATAGCCCCACAGCGGCCCGCGCAGCGGCTCGAGCCAGGTCTCGGGAGCGGTGCCCGCGATGCGCTCGAGGCTGTCCCGCAACTCGGCGTGCTTCGCCTCGATCTGGCGGCCGGCCTCGAGATGCTGGAGCGCGCATCCGCCGCAGACCCCGAAGTGCGCGCAAGCCGGAACCGCGCGCTCCCCGCAGGCCCGCACGATCTCGATGAGCGCCGCCTCATCGTGACGCTTGCGTCGGCGCACACGCTGGAAGCGAACGAGCTCGCCGGGCAGCGCTCCTGCGACGAATGCCGTCTTGCCGGCGTGGACGATGCCCTCACCGTCGTGGGTGAGCGCATCCACCGTGCCGAGCTCGGCGTCGCTCAATCCCCGGACTGCGCGGCGCTCGCTTCCCATGCCCGCAGGAACTCCTCGTGATGCGGCTCGGTGCCCTCCCGCAGCAGCGACTTCACGCGGGCCAGCTCCGCCTCGTAACCCTCGCGCGCGAGCCGCCCGCGCATCAGCTCGAAGCGCAAGTAGATGAGGTAGGTGTTGAGCACGTCCGTCTCGCAGTAGCGGCGGATGCGCACGATGTCGCCGGCGAGCCAGGTCTCCCAGACCAGACTGCCGTCGAACCCGAGCTTGCCGGGCAGTCCGAGCAGCGCGGCCGTATCGGCGAGCGAGGCGCGCGCCCGGCCCTGGAATCCCGAGAGGACGTCCATCAGATCGATGTGGCGCCAGTGGTACCGCGAGAGATAGTTGTTGTAGCGAAACGCGGTGTCCTCATCCCCGATCTCCCAGTAGCGCGGAGCCTGCACGCCCGCCCGCAGCGCGCGGTAATGCAGCACCGGCAGGTCGAAGCCGGACCCGTTCCACGACACCAGCACCGGCCCGAACCGCTCGATCCCGTCGAAGAACCTCTCGATCAGCTCGGTCTCGTCCGCCGTCGCATCGCCGAGGCTCCAGAGCTTGAGGCCGTCTCGACCCCGCAGCAGGCAGGAGATGGCGGCAATTCTCTGGAGCAGCGGCGGCAGAAACTCATCGCCCGTCTGCTGCCTGCGGCGCGTGAGCATCGCCTTCGCCACCTCCGCATCCGCGAGCCCCGCGAGTCCGTAGAGCCTGCGGCCGAGGCTCACGTCGGGCACCGTCTCGATGTCGAACACCAGAGTGTTCATGGGCGAAGGTCGCATCTCATCCGGATCACACCGCCTTCATCAGCACCGCCACCGCGACCACCAGCCCCGATTCGTCGGTGAGCGTCACGTGCCCCTCCCCGATGCCGAGGCGCCGGCGCATCTCGTCCCCCCGAGCGGAGAAGACGACCTCGGGCTTCCCCCATGAGTTTTGCACGACGCCCACGTCCCGGATCCACACGCCGTGCGCGAAGCCGGTACCCATCGCCTTGACGATCGCCTCCTTCGCCGCGAAGCGCATCGCGACGAAGCGCTCGCGGCGCGGCGCGGCGGCGAGCTGGGCCTGCTCCTCGGGCATCAGCAGATGATCGACGAAGCGCGAGCCGAACTTCTCCAGCGTGCGGGCGATACGACGCGTCTCGAGCACATCCACGCCGATGCCGAAGATCATGCGCGCGTACCGCAGGGCGTGCGCCCGCGCCCCCGCCCGCACCCGATCCTGCGGCCCGTCATGGTCGCGCCGCCAGCATCAGCGCCT
>JASHYG010000086.1 GCA_030043215.1 Gammaproteobacteria bacterium | reverse complement strand
AGGACCGGTGTGACCACCAACGCTTTTGTCGCGCTCATCCCAGCCTCCGCGTGCCTCAAATATCTCTCGGACCAAAAAGTATACACGGCACGGAGTGCGCCCCTGCAGCGGCGCTGCCACATCCGAACGCGTCCGCGCGGTTTGCCGCTCGAGCCGCCGGCCGACTGGAAGAGCCTCTATCACCGCGGATGATCGCTCGGCCGGGCCGAGCGATAGTCGACGTATCGGCTCTCGGCATCCCCGGAGATGCAGGCCTCGACATCGAAAGTATCCTTGACGAGCGTGGCTGTGAGCGTTTCTCCGGTGGGGCCGTCGCCGGTAGTCCTGCCCGACGCCAGTGCGAAAATGCGCGACGCGTAGCGTGCGGCGAGCGTCAGATCGTGGATCGACGCGACGACCAGTTTGCCGCTGCGCGCGTAGGCTGCGAGGCGACACATGGCATCGAGCGCGTGGCGCGGATCGAGGCCCGCGATCGGCTCATCCACGATGAGAATCTCCGGATCGCCCACCAAGGCACGGGCCAGCATGGCGCGCGCAAGCTCTCCGCCCGACAGGGTCGTGACCGCCTGCGATCGCCGATCGAGGAGATCGCACCGCTCCAGCGCCTCGCCGATGCGCCGCTCATGTGCCACGGGCAACCTGCCGATCGCAGGCAGGATCGGCGTGAGTCCGAGAGCGACCAGCCGTTCGACCGAGATCGGCCATTCGCAGCGCGGATTCTGCGGCAGATACGCCCGCCTGAGGGCGAGCGTCTTCGAGGGGATCCGGCGCAAATCCTCTCCATCGAGGTCGACGTGTCCCGTGGTCGGCTCGAGGAGACCCGCCAAAGCGGCGAGGAGCGTGGATTTCCCCGCGCCATTGGGCCCGATCACGGCGACGAATTCACCGCCGGCGGCCGCCAGCGAGACGCGATCGAGTATCGCGCGCCCGCCCCGGCTGACGGTGACACTGCGAGCTGCTAGCGCCGTCATGGAGCGGCCTTGCGCAATCGCACGACGAGCCAGAAAAAGAAGGGCGTTCCTAGCAGGCTGGTGAAGACGCCCAGCTTCAATTCCGGCCCGAAGCGGATCAGCCGTGTCGCGATATCGGCACACAGCAGAAGCAACGCTCCCGCGAGCGTGGCAGGCAGCAACACCCGGCTCGGCTGATGCCCGACGAACGGACGCATGAGATGAGGCGCGACCAGCCCGATGAACCCGATGGCCCCCGTGACGGCAGTGGAAGCCCCGACCGCCAGGGCCGTGCCGAATACCGTCAGAACATAGAGGCGCTGCAGATCGACGCCCAGACTTCGGGCCTGGGTCTCGCCGAGGGACAGGGCATCGAGCGATTTCCCCGTGACGGCCAGCATGAGGCCGCCTACGAGGATGAAAGGCAGAACCAGGTTCACCTGTATCCAGCTGCGATCGGCGAGCGAGCCCATCAGCCAGGTCATGATCTCGTCGGCGGCATACGGGTTCGGCGCGAGATTCAGTGCCAGGGCAATGCCGGCCGCGGCGAGACCGGAAACCGCGGCGCCTGCAAGGATCAGCGTGATCGTGCCCCCTCCCAGCCCGAGAGCGAACGTGAGCAGGCTCGCAGCCAGCGCCCCGCACAGACCGGCGAAGGGAGCGGCAACCGCAAATTTGGCGGCAAGGCCAAAATATATGGTGATGACCGCGCCGAGCGCGGCCCCCGCGGAAACGCCGAGCAGGCCGGGCTCCGCGAGCGGGTTGCGCGTGACGCCTTGAAGGACGGCGCCGGACAGCCCGAGGACGGCGCCGACCAGCAGCGCCAGCACCGCGCGCGGCAAGCGCAGCTCGGTCACGATGAGCGTCGCGAGATGCGGACCAGGCGACCACAAGTCGTGCCACACCAGGACCGGCGGCAGCCAGACCCGGCCTGCGAGCAGGGAGACGAGCGCGGTCAGAGCGATGAGCAGCGCGAGGAGCGCGCTGACGGTTCCGCCTCGAGTCATGGTCTGCCGCCGGGCTCCGAAGCGCCTCCGACTCGCCCGACGACCGCGAGCAGTTGCCGCTGTAGTGCACGGGCCGCATCGGCAGACTCGGGCAAGCCGCACTCGGTATACAGCTCTGGATAGGTGATGCGGCGGTCGCCGTACAGTCGCAGCAGCAAGGGGTGGTCCGCCGTATCGGTCTTCAACGCGGGTGCCGGCTCGTCAGCTTGATACGCAAGGACATCCGGGTGGGCCATGAGCAGCTGCTCGATATCGAAAGAGCTCGAGCGGTTGCCCGGCGGAGCGGCGATATTGACGCCTCCCGCCGCCTCGAGCAGGGCGTTGAACAAGGTGTCACGCCCGGGAACATAGCCATCTCCGCTCCAGGCGGCCACCCTGATGCGGTGCGCCGGCCGGGTGCGAGCGAGGGCAGCGAGCGTCCCGTCCATGTGCGCGAGCAACGCCTCGGCGCGCGGCTCCGCACCGACGGCGCTCGCCACGAGGCGCACGGTGCTGCGAATCTCGGCAAAGTTATCCGCCGACGGCACCACGAGCATCGGCGCTCCGAGCTGGCGGAGCAGCAGGCGAGCGGCCGGGGTCGAGTAGGTTCCGGCGAGCACGAGGTCCGGCTGCTGCGCGAGCACCTCTTCCGCGTTGCCGTAGTTGATGCCGACCCGCGCCGCCTTGGCGGCCAGGGCGGAGTCGGTGGAACGATGAGCAAGATACGTGACGGAGATGATGCGCTCCGGCGGCAGCAGGTCGAGCGCCAGCGCGTCCGTGCACTCGCTGAGAGACATCACCCGCTGCGGGGCTCGCGGAGAATTCGGGATTGGCGTCTGCGAATAGGCGATGCACGGCGCACCGAGCAACAGGGTGAGCCATGCCGAGGCACGCATCGTTCTGCTATGCAACGGTTCCTCTCGCGGGCGCAGACATGAGAACAGCGAAGCGTCCAAGGATACCACGCTCGATCGGATGACCGGGCGCCGAGCATCGTACCTCTCCGCAAAGCGTCAATCGAATTGGTAGCGTATGCCCGCGACGAAGTAGACGCCGGGGTTCTTGTAGCCGATGATCTCGACAATCTGGTGGTCGAGAGCGTTCTGCACTCGCGCATACAGATCCAAGTGCCCGGTCACATGGTAGCGCCCGAAGAAATCCAGGCGAGCGTATCCCGGGGCCCAATACTGGTAGGAGTAATCCAGGCGGTGATCGGTCATGTAGAGGTTCGTGCCGAAGTCGAACTGCGCCTGCGTCCAGGTCAGTCCCACGTTACCCATGTTGCGGGCAGTCTCGTACATGAATACCCACCCAGTCGGAGCCTGATTGATATAGGCGTCGGTGCGGGTGTAGTTGGCATTCAGGGTGAGGTGCGAGGTGATCTTGTAATCCGTCTCAAACTCCACACCCTGCGAGCGCTCCGCATGGCCATTTTCATACAGCCCATAGGGCGGGCCGAACTCGCTGGGGACGAGCGGATTGTAGATATACGGGTCCTCATAGATGACGTTGTCGACGTAGGAATGCCAGTACGTGACACTTTCCGTCAGCTGACCATCCAGCTGCTGACCCCGCACGCCCGCTTCGATCGTACTGGCGTTCTCCGGCGTGATCTGTTTGTTGCCGTAGATGGGGTCGTAGAGCTGATCGAGCGTCGGTTGCGTGAAGCTCGTGCCGTAGTTCGTGTAGACCGCCAAGCCTCCCGGTATCGGGAGGTCGTAGGTCGCTCCTAGGCTGTAGGTCGCCTTGTCCCGCCACTCGGTGTAGCTGTCGAGACGTGCGCCGAGCTCGGTATGTAACTGATTATTCAGCCAGCCGATCGAGGCGTTGCCATAGATCGAGCGGGTGGCCTCGCTCTCGTTCGCGGGGCTGCTATAGCTCGCGCTCGAATCGAAGATCTGCTCGAGGTAAGTCGCGCCCAGCATGGCGGAGACCGAGTCGGCTTGGTAGCGCAGGTTGTAATCGGCCTCGGTGTTGTCCTCGACCGTGTGCTCCCAGAAAGGGAACTGATACACCGGAACCGGTTCCCCGGCGGTGTACGTCTCGCCCGAATCCGGATCCGTAAATCCGTTGAAGGGTGCAGTGTACGTACCGAGCAATCCGGTAGGGCCAACGGGGCCGTCGTAGAGATCGAAATCCTGTCCGGCATAGCCGACGGTGAGCCTCTGCGATAAGTCCGGCGAGAGCTGCTGCTCGAACCAAAGGCTCCCGATGCCGGCCTTGGTCGTATCGAGATTGCTCGGGTCGGGGATCTGCACCGAGAAATCTCCGTCCGGATACCCTGGATAGTACTGGTCCAGAGCGGCGGACTGGAATTTGTTGTCGGTGAGGTAAAAGCTCAAGCCGACCTCGAAAGCGCCCTCCTTGAAGGACGTTCGCCCGACCACTGTCGCGTTCTTCGTGAATTCGTACTGCCACTCGCCGCCGCTGTCCACGTACGACGCGTTGAGCGTACCGCTCCAGGTGCCGTCACCGATCGATTCCACGTCTTGCACGCCGGCGCGGACCTTGCGCCAGTCGAGCGATCCGCCTTCCACCGAAACGTCGCCTCCGCTGCCCGTCGCCGCGAGTGTGGTGAAGTCGATCACTCCCGAGGTGGTGTTGGCACCATAGGTCGTGGCGCGTGGGCCGTACAGAACCTGAATGCTCTGCACCATGGTCGGATCCAATTGGCCGAGCAGATAATTGATGCTGCCCGAGCCGCCGCCGTTCCAGGTGATGCCGTCGAACACATAGAGGGTGCTGTCGGTGAAGCCACGGAGGCGCGGGTAGATGAACTGCCCCGGCGCTCCGCCCACCTGGAATTGGATCCCGGGCAGCTCGCGCAGCGTATCGGTCACGGAGGTCTGAGCTTGATCAGCGATGTCCACAGCCGTGACGACCGACGCCGCCTGCGTCATGTCCCGTTCCGTGACGGCCAACTTGGTGGCGCTCACCGTGACTTCCTGGAGGGCTCCCGGGGACGCGGGGGGCGGGGCTTGATCGGCGCTCTCTGGCCCCGCACCCGTAGTCGCCTGAGCCAGTGTCGGAGCGGGCTCGGCCGATATCGGGGCTGTTTGGGCGAATACCGCTGGAGGGAGCAGGCCCCATACGCCAAGTAGTGTGATCGCAGACAGCGAAGCGCCGAGTCGTTCTGGTCGCACTTGTGTGGTCTCCCCGATTCGCCGACGGTTGGCGGTTGCGTGCCACGCCCGTCGTGCATTGCTGACCTTATACGCATCGGAGCAGCACGTCCCTCGCGAGTCGACTGGGCCTTTTCGCAACAGGAGGCCGGTGTACCGACGGCGCTGAGCGAGCGCCTTACCTCCCCGCTCTGGCGAGGGATTGCTGGTCGCCGCACGTATTGTCTTTCAGAGGTACTGCGTGCCGCAGGAGCACGCGTGCGGAAAAGTAAGGGGGAAAGAATGAGAATGGGCATTCCTGTTGCGCTCGCGTGCGCACTGGCCACAGCGGTCGCGGGGCTCGCCGAGGCACAAAACGCATCGCAAGCGCCGTCTCCCGCGACGTCTGCACAGCAGCTCCAGGAGGTCTTAGTGACCGGCCAGAGCCTCGAGGACGATCTGCCGCAGCAGCTGTCCCAGTACGGGACGCGGGTCACCACGGTCACCGCGACGCAGATCCAGAACGGCGGCTACATCGACGTGGCAAGCGCGCTCGAGAACGAGACGCCCGGTCTATACATCACCTCGAACAACGGTCCCTTCGATTACGTGCAAGTCTCCCTGCAGGGCTCGAGGACCGAGGATGTGCTGTGGCTGGTGGACGGGGTCCGCATCAACAACCGGCTGTATGGCGGAACGACCCCGCTCGATACCATCCCGGCCAGCATGATCGACCACATCGAGGTGCTCGATGGTGGCCAGGCGCTGTTCTACGGCACGCAGGCCATGGCGGGCGCCGTCAACATCGTCACCAAGCCCTTCACCGACCATCCCGACGGCGCCTTCAGCATGGGGCTCGACACCAACGACGGCAAGCACTTGGATGGCTATTACAGCGACGAGCTCGACCACAATGACTTCGTGCTCTACGCGACGCACGATGAGTCTCCGGGCATCCAGCCCTTTCCCACCGCGGATTTCCAGCCGAGCGGCACCGAGCGGCACCGGCCGTACGACGTGACCACGCTTGGGTTGAAGTACGGCTACAACTTCGCCGACGACCTCGCCCTGAGCGCCCTCCTTCAGCACACGAACGCCACGCTCGGCTTCGCGGAGCCGATACTGACCGCCCTCGCCTACAACCAGCGCGACGAGACCCTGGCGAGCAGCCGGCTCGACTACGTTCCGAGCGACGAGTTCAAGCTCTACGTCAAGGACTACTATCACTGGTGGTACTCGTATTACACGGAGTACGACAATGGCAGCACCCCGTTCACCTACACCCCGGGAGCTCCGGGCGAGATCGCCGTCGCCAACAGCGACGATTTCTGGGGATTCAAGGACTACGGAGTGAATCTCCTCACCCAGTTCGATCTGAATCGAGGCTTCGAGTACCTCGCGGGCTACGACTTCCAGGGCTACACCGGGCGCGACGCGGTGCTCGTGATCCAGCAGGAGACGGAGCACGTCAACGCGTTCTTCGGCCAGATCCGCACGACGCCCGACCTGATCCCCGATGCCCATCTCGCGGCAGGGTTCCGCTACAACGTTCCGACCGTCGGACAGTCGGACGTGGTGTGGAACGGCAGCGGACAATACGATATCTCCAACTCCCTGTACGTGCGCACCACCTTCGGAACGGCCTTCCGGCTGCCGACGGATGAGGAGCTCTTCGCCAACGACCCGGACGATGAGCGCGGCGATCCGAATCTGAAGCCGGAGACAAGTACCAATGCGAACCTGTCTGTCGGGGGAAACTTCGGCGTCGGGGAGTCGGCGCTGAAATGGGAGGCCCTCGGCTTCTACCGGGTGATCAAGAATCTCATCGACTGTGCGGGCTACGACGCCGCGACCGACCAGTGCCTGTTCGAGAACGTGCCCGGCGACGTGCGGGTGATCGGCGAGGAGATCACGCTCGAGGCGCGCATCAGCGCGGCTCTCTCCGCAACC
>JASHYG010000085.1 GCA_030043215.1 Gammaproteobacteria bacterium | reverse complement strand
GCCGCCTCGGGCGTCACGATGTTGCCGGCCATCACCTGCTCGTCCGGCCAGCGCTGCTTGATGCGCGCGACCATCTCGATGACACCGCGCGAATGTCCGTGCGAGGTGTCGACGACGACCAGATCCGCTCCCGCATCGCGGAGGGCCGCGACGCGATCGAGCGTGTCGGGGCTCGTGCCGACCGCCGCGCCGACGCGCAGCCTCCCCCCCTCGTCCTTGCAGGCGCGCGGGAATTCGGTGGCCTTCTGGAAGTCCTTGACGGTGATCATGCCCTTGAGCTCGTGGTCCCCGCTCACGACCAGCACCTTCTCGATGCGGTGACGGTGCAGCAGCCCGAGCACCTCCTGCTTCGGCGCGTTCTCGCGCACCGTGATGAGGCGGTCCTTCGGTGTCATCACGCTGGATACGGGCGCATCGAGCTTCTCCTCGAAGCGCATGTCCCGATGCGTGACGATGCCGACGACCTGCTTGCCGACGACGACCGGCACGCCGGAGATGCCGCGGGAGCGCGTGAGCTCCAGCACCTGGCGGATGGTCGTGTCCGGCGAGACGGTGATGGGGTCCTTGATGACGCCGCTTTCGAACTTCTTGACGCGGCCGACCTCGCGCGCCTGCGCCTCGATCGACATGCTCTTGTGGACGATGCCGATGCCGCCCTCCTGCGCGATGGTGATCGCGAGCCTCGCCTCCGTCACCGTGTCCATGGCGGCGGCGACGAGGGGCAGATTGAGGCGGATGCGCCGCGTGAGCTGGGTGGAGAGATCGACCTCGCGCGGCAGGACCTCCGAGTACGACGGAACCAGAAGGACGTCGTCGAACGTCAGGGCCTCTTGCAGGATGCGCATGGCTCGTCCGCGCTCACCGGGCGCGGCGCCCGGTACTTAAACCGGCTATTTTACCCAGCCTCGACCCGTTAGTAAACCGCCCTCTCCCCCTAGGACGCGTTCCACGCATCAGCGCGGACTCCCCTCTGGCGTATCATCTGAGTTCGAGCAGCCGCGGACTACAGCGCAGTCTCCGGCCGCAGATGCCGCAAAGCAGGCGATATGGCTAACAAAGGTGCAGGGCCGTTGCTCGTGGCCTTCCTCGGATCGATCGTCGCGTGTTCCACCCGGCCGCCGGCAACGGATCTGTCAGTGCCCGCTCCGGTACCGACTACGAACCGCGAGCCCGCGGTTTGGCCGGTGACTGTATCTGTTTGGGTCTGTGCGGGACCTGACGGACATGTCTTGGGCAAGCCGAGTATTCGGAAGAGCTCAGGAGTCACGCGGCTGGATGAAGACGCCCTGAAATTGGCGTCCAGCCTCAAGATCCACCGAGGGACCGAGGACGACAAGCCAACCAAATACTGCACGACAATCAGTGTCAAGTTCGTGCCGACTGGGTAGAAGCCTCCCATGCTCCAGCCATCCCGAGCAGCCGCCCACGCCGAGCGCGTCGTGTACACGGTCTCGCAGCTCAACCGCGAGGTCCGCTCGCTGCTCGAGGGGAATCTCGCCGTCGTCTGGATCGAGGGGGAGCTCACGAACCTCGCGCAGCCGACCTCCGGCCACTGGTATTTCTCGCTCAAGGACCGGGACGCGCAGGTGCGCTGCGCCATGTTCCGGCAGCGCAACGTCCACGTGGGCTTCACGCCGAGCGCCGGCCAGCAGGTGCTGGCGCGGGCGCGCGTCAGCCTCTACGAGCCGCGCGGGGACTACCAGCTCATCGTCGAGCACCTCGAGGAAGCCGGCATCGGCGCACTCAAGCGGGAGTTCGAGCGGCTCAAGGCGAAGCTCGCCGCCGAGGGCCTGTTCGCCGAGGAGCTCAAGCGCGGCCTGCCGAGGTTCCCGGAGCGCATCGGCATCGTGACCTCCCCGACCGGCGCCGCCGTGCGGGACATCCTGCACATTCTGCGGCGCAGATTTCGGCCGGCCGCGGTGCTCATCTATCCGACGGCGGTGCAGGGCGCCGCGGCGGTGTCCGCGATCGTGGATGCGCTCGCGACCGCCTCGGCGCGGGCGGAATGCGACGTGCTGATCCTCGCGCGCGGCGGCGGCTCGCTCGAGGATTTGTGGGCGTTCAACGATGAGCGGGTGGCGCGCGCCGTGCGCGCCTCGGCGATACCGGTCGTCACCGGCATCGGACACGAGGTCGACTTCACCATCGCGGACTTCGTGGCGGATGCGCGGGCGCCCACGCCATCCGGCGCCGCGGAGCTCGTCACGCCGGAGGGGAACGCGGTTCTGCAGGGGCTCGCCAAGACTGCCGAGCGCCTGAGAGCGGCCTCCCGGCGCGAGCTGCGCCGGGCCGATACCGGGCTCGCACACCTGCTCGCGCGGCTGAGGCTCGCGCATCCCGGTGCGCGCATCCTGCAGCAGATCCAGCGGCTCGACGATCTGGAGCAGCGGTTGGCTGGCGCCGCGCGCGGCGGTCTGCACCGGGAGCGCAACCGGATGAGCGAGGCGCTCGGGCGGCTCCTGCGGCACTCGCCGGAGCACCGCGTGCGCGAGTACTCCGCGCGCCACGCGGCGCTCGCCGCGCGGCTCGACCGTGCGCTTGAGGATCGGGTGGAGCAAGCCGAGCATCGTCTGGGTCTCGCGGAGCGCGCCCTCCACACGGTAAGCCCGCTCGCGACGCTCGCGCGCGGCTTCGCGATCGTCACCCGCGCCGCGGACGGCGCGCTGCTCACCGACTCGGAATCGGTCGGGCTCGATGAGGAGATCGAAGCTCGTCTTGCGCACGGTCGCGTGCGGGCGCGTGTCACGGGCAAGAAGCCGCAGTAGCCGCAGCGCGCGGGGTAGGCGGATCCTGCCCGCCGCCCCCTGCCTCCCCGCCCCCCTGCCCC
>JASHYG010000006.1 GCA_030043215.1 Gammaproteobacteria bacterium | reverse complement strand
GGCGTGCGATGCATTGGCTGCACGAGGTACAGTCAGGAGCAGGAGTGGGCGAGGTCCCGTGCCTCGCGACGTGCGCCATCGTCGAGCTCGGCTTCATCCGCATTGCAAGCGGCAGGACGCGACTCGCGGAGAATCTGACCGTTGCGCGCGCCGACCTATGCCGGTTGAAGTCGGAGCTCGGTCTGATCCTGCTCGCAGACGACGTAGAGGCTAACCGGCAGCCGAGCTGGGTCACTCGGTCTGCGCAGACCACCGACGGTCACCTGCTCGAGCTCGCCACTGTGCGTGGGGCTCGATTGGCGACCCTCGATGGCGGTATCCCGGGCGCACTATTCATCCCTGACTATCCGCCCCCTGCCTCGATGGTCAAAGACGAGCGACGCTACGGAGAAGCCGCCTGAGCCTGACGAGACTGCGGGAGCGCGTCACACACGCGCTGCCGGACCGCGCTCAATTGTTCCAGTCCTCGCGCGCGCGGGAGATGAGGTAGGCGTAGATCGCGTCCGCGTCCGCGGCGGTCACCAGGTCGGAGAAGCTCGCCATGCCCTTCTCGGCGAGCTTGCCCTTGAGGACGATGTCTTTGAAGTCCCCCTGCACGTCGGGCGCCATGTGCCGCAGGTCCGGAATGGCGTTGACACTGATCGCGTCCCGGCCGTGGCACTGCGCGCAGACGCGGTGGTAGGCGACGCTTCCCTGGCGGATCACCTCCTCGCTCGCTGCGACGAACGGCGGCGGCGGATAGGTCGGGCGCGGCGCGATCGGCGGCAGGTGCTGGGTGCCGCCCAGCCTGAACGCGAGCACGCGCGCGGCCGCGTGGGGCTTGGGGGGCGATGTGTAGCTCGCACCTCCCGCCTCCACGGCGATGTACTGCACGCCGTCCACCGAGTAGGAAACCGCGCCCGCCACGGGCACGGTCTGCGCGTCCGTCGCCCAGAGCTTCTTGCCGTCCGTCGCGCGGTAGATCGCGAGCTCTTGGTCGCTCGTGCCCTCGACCACGAGGTTCCCCGCTGTGGTCAGCGTCCCGCCGTTCCCGCCCCGCTCGTAGGGCACCCGCCACGCTTCCTTCTGCTTGACCGGATCCCACGCGAGCAGGTAGCCGTAGGTCTTCGTCTTCGCGAGGTCAGCGCGAACTTGCGCATTCTTCGCTGACGGCGGCGCATTGGTGCCCCAGCTCATGCGGAACTTCTGCGGCTTGTAGTCGGGCTCGATCTCGTACGCGTACCAGTTCTGCAGCACCGGGAAGTACGCAAGTCCCGTCATCGGGTTGTACGACATCGGCTGCCAGCTATGCGCGGCGACGGCGTTCGGCGTGATCATGCGCGGCTCGTCGTCGTAGTTCGCGTTCGCGAGCAGCACGGGACGCCCGCTCTTCGCGTCGATGCGGCTCGCCCAGGTATTGTGGTCGATGAACTTCCCGGTCGAGATCAGCTTCCCGCTCGTGCGGTCGATCACGTAGAAGAAGCCCTGCTTCGGCGCCTGCATGATCACCTTGCGCTTCGCGCGGCCGATGGCGAGGTCCGCGAGGATCAGCGGCTGGGTCACATCGAAGTCCCAGCTCTCCCCGGGCACCTCCTGGTAGTGCCAGAGGTACCGGCCGGTATCCGCGTCCACCGCGATGATGGAGGCGAGGAAGAGGTTGTCTCCCTTGCCGGCGCTGCGGAGCTTGCGGGGCCACGGAGACCCATTGCCCGTGCCGAAGTAGATGCGGTTGAGCTCGGGGTCGTAGACGATCGAGTCCCACACCGCGCCGCCGCCGCCCTGCAGCCACCATTGATTTCCGAACCAGGTCCTCGCCGCCTTCGCCATGACCGGATCGGAGGCCGCCCCATCCGGCCCCTGCGCCGGATTGCCCGGCACCGTCCAGAAACGCCAGACGAGCTTGCCGGTGCTCACATCGTAGGCCGACAGATAGCCGCGCACGCCGAGCTCGACACCGCCGTTGCCGATGATGACCTTGCCGTTGAAGACCCGCGGCGCGCCCGTGATGGAGTAAGGCCAGCTCTTGTTGTCCACCGTGAGCGTCGACCACAGCGGCTTTCCGCTGCGGGCGTCGAGCGCGATCAGCCGTCCGTCGAGTGTCGCGATGAGGACCTTACCCTGGTAAACGGCGGGCCCGCGGTTGACCACGTCGCAGCAGATGAACCGCGCCCACGAGGGAGGCACCTTGGGGTCGTAACGCCAGAGCTCCTGGCCCGTGCGCGCATCGAGAGCGTAGACGATGCTCCAGGCGGATGTGAGATACATGACGCCGTCGACCGCGACCGGCGTGCCCTCGATGCCACGGAACGTCTGCAGGTCGTAGTACCAGGCGAGGCCGAGCCGCCCGACGTTGTGCTCGTTGATCTCGCTGAGGGGGCTGAAGCGCTGCTCGTCGTAGGTGCGCCCGACGCTCATCCAGTTGCCGGGCTCACGATTCGCGGAGACGATGCGCGCCGTATCGACAGCCGCAGGCCCACGCGCGGCACTGGCGCTCGCCGCCGCTGCCGCGCTCGCCACGACCACGCTCCCCGCGGGCGCGCTTGCCGCGGCCACCAAGACCAGGCCGCACGCGAGGCTCCCCAGCTTGCGGGCCGCAGGACTCCGCGTCACTTGGCGACTTGATTCCTCTGCGCCCCGCCGACCCCAAACTGCACGCGCGACAGATCACGCGCGAAGATGAGAGGCGGCTGTCCGGTCTTCGCGACGATGTACTGCGTCAGCAGCTTGATGGTCGAGTCCTTGGGCGTCGGCTGCGGCTCGAGGAATGCGCGCAGGTAATTGCCCTTCGCGTAGTCGATCGGGTGCAATCCCAACCGGTCGGTCGCCTGCAGGTCCGCCCCATCGGCGACGAGTACGCTCACCGTATCGTCCCAGCCCTGCTTCGCGGCCGCGTGCAGCGCCGTCGTGCCATCGTCCGCATGGCCGGTGATGGTCCCGCCCGCCGCAAAGAGCAGCTTCACGCACTCGGCGCCCTGATCGTCCGTCTTGTAGCGCCCGCGCGTGGGATTGAAGCTCTGGCCCATGCCGGCGGCCGCCATGAGGGGCGTCACCCCCTCGGCATTCGGAAGGTTCACCAGCGCATGGTACTTGAGGAGCAGCTTCACGGAGTCCACGTCCCCGACCTTGGCCGCGAGTAGCAGCGGCGTTGCGCCCGTCGCGAGCACCTGATCGCCCCCACGATCGAACACGCCATTTCGATACGGCGGCCGCAGCTTCAGCTGAATGTTGGGGTCCGCCCCTTTCTCGAGGAGCAATTGCGCGACCTGATACCCGGTCGTGGCATCCGTCGAAGGCAGATCCGCCCGCCCGCCCGTCGGCAGGGTGTTCATGTCGATCGCCACGTAAAGCGGCGTGTCCCCGAAGAAGTCGAAGCGGTTCACGTCGGCGCCCGCGTTGATGAGCGCCTCCGCGAAATTGAAGTGCATGTTCATGAGGGCGACGACGAGCGGGGTCGTCTGGTCCGGGTCGAGCGCATTGATGTCCGCGCCGCCCGCGACCAGATACTTGACGCACTCGATACAGTCCTCGCGGGCCGCGAAGTGCAGCGCCGTGAGGCCCCCGACGTTCATGATCTTCGGCCGGCCCTCAGCCGTGACCCGCCGTTGCCAATCGCGCACGGCCGA
>JASHYG010000084.1 GCA_030043215.1 Gammaproteobacteria bacterium | reverse complement strand
CAGCGCCGGCAGCCGCGCGGCGCGTGCGGCATGGCGCGCCTTGATCAGCGCGTTCTCCGCGAAGGTGGATCCCGTCTCGGGCACAGACTCGATACCCAGCTGCTGCTGCGGCACGAGCTCCCAGCCGAGCGGGCCGAGCAGCGCGGAGAGCTCGCGGAGCTTCCCGGTATTGCCGCTCGCGAGCACGACCTTCACGGCGCCGAGTACAGGGCCCGAGCCTGCAACGCGAACAGCTTGCCCAAGCCCGTGGCGGCGAGATCGAGCAGCGCATCGAGCTCGTGACGCCGGAACGCGTGGCCCTCGGCCGTTCCCTGCACCTCGACGAAGCCCCCGCCATTGTTCATGACGACGTTCATGTCCGTCTCGGCCTCGGAATCCTCGGCGTAATCCAGGTCGAGCACGGGCACCCCGTCGAAGATCCCGACCGAGACGGCGGCGACCTGTCCGTGAATGGGGCTCGAGGCAAGGGTCCCGCGCCGCACGAGGCGCTCGCAAGCCTCGGCGAGTGCCACGTAGCCTCCTGTGATCGCCGCGGTGCGTGTGCCGCCGTCGGCCTGCAGCACATCGCAGTCGATCGTGATGGAGCGCTCCCCGAGCGCCTGCAGATCCACCACGGCGCGCAGCGAGCGCCCGATGAGCCGCTGGATCTCCTGGGTGCGGCCGCTCTGCTTTCCACGCGCGGCTTCCCGCGCCGAGCGCGTATGCGTCGAGCGGGGCAGCATGCCGTACTCCGCCGTCACCCAGCCCTTGCCTTTGCCACGCAGGAATGCCGGCACGAAATCCTCGATGCTCGCCGTGCAGAGCACGTGCGTGTCGCCGAACTCGACGAGCGCCGAGCCTTCCGCGTGCTTGGTGGCTCCGCGCGTGAGCCGCACCGCCCGCAGCTCGTCGGCCGCACGGCCGCTCGGCCTCGCCCGGCTCACCGGCCAGACCAGCGAATGGCAGCGGCGGACGTGTTGTCGCTGCCCGGCCCGTTGTTTACGACGGCGGTCCGGCAGACCGCCGCGAGCATGTCGCGCAGCGGCTTGCCCGGGGCGGTGAGTCCTGCGATGTCCTCGTCGCGAGCGCCGCCCCAGAGCCCGTCCGTACACAGGAGCAGCACGTCGTCCGGCTGCAGGCTGCAGCGGCGGCTCACGAACATGTCCGGCAGCACGGGATCGCCGCCGAGGCAGCATTCCACGAAATTCCGCATCGGGTGCGTCTGGGCCTGCTCCTCGGTGATCAGGCCCTCGCGATACAGCAGCTCGACGTGGCTGTGATCGCGCGTGCGCGCAACCACAGCGCCCTGCCGCAGATGGTAGATGCGGCTATCCCCGATGTGCGCCCACCAGGCCCACGCCTGCTGCACCAGGCACACCGCGCACGTTGCGCGCGGGCGCTGCTCGAGCGGCAGGTGCATGCCGATCCGGACGACCTCCTCGTGAGCGCGCCCGAGCGTGAGATGGAGGAACCCGAGCGGATCGAACAGCGGCTGCGGCGTGTGCCAGAAGGTCTCGAGCATGACCTGCCGCGTCACTTCCGCGGCGCGACCGCCTTCCGCATGCCCGCCCATGCCGTCTACGACGACGAGAAGGGCGGCATGCTCTGCGACGGCGATCGCCACCCGATCCTGATTGTCATCGCGGCTGCCGAGAAGGCTTAAGTCGGCGTACTCGACCTGCAAGGAGGGGCCCTGCTCATCTGCCATGCTCGGCGCGCTTTATAGCACCCCCGGCGCGGCGGCGTTAAGCAATCCGATATCCTGACCTCAGGAAGCCTGATAGGCTCAAGGCGGGCGGCCTGAGAGATGAGCTCCACATGATCGCAAGCATGACGGGCTTCGCGCGGCGCGAGGCGTCCGGGCCCTGGGGCGCGCTCGTCTGCGAGCTGCGCAGCGTCAATCATCGGTTTCTGGAGACCGGTTTTCGCCTGCCCGAGGAGCTTCGCAGCCTCGAGCACGAGCTGCGACAGGCGTTCGCCCGCGAGCTCAAGCGGGGTAAGGTGGACTGTACCTTCTCTTACCGTCCGGCTCAGGGCGCCGAGAGGGCGCTCGAACTCGATGCCGACGCCCTCCAGCGCCTGCTCGCGCGCGTTCGCGAGGTGTCGGCCGAGATGCCGCCCGGCATCGCCAGGCTGAGCCCGCTTGACGTGCTCCGCTGGCCGGGTGTCATCCGCAACGTCGGCGCCGGTACCGAGGAGCTGTTGGCCGCGGCACGCGAGCTTGCTGCCTCAACGCTGGCGGACCTCGCGGCGACGCGCACGCGCGAGGGTGCGCGCCTGCGGGAGTTGCTCGAGCAGCGCTGCGCCGCGCTCGGGAGTCTGGTGGAGCAGGTACGCACGCGGATGCCGGACGTGCGGGTACGCGTTCGCTCGCGGCTCGACGAGCGGCTCGCCGAGCTCCAGGCCAACGTCGATCACGACCGGCTCGAGCAGGAACTCGCGCTGCTGCTGCAGCGGCTCGACGTCGACGAGGAGCTCGACCGCCTCACGGCGCACATCGATGAGATCCGGCGGGTGGCAATTGGCAACGACGCGGCGCCGGGTGGACGTCGTCTCGACTTCTTGATGCAGGAGCTCAACCGCGAGGCGAATACTCTGTCCTCGAAGTCGCAGGACCTCGAGACAACGCGGGCTGCGGTGGATATGAAGGTCATCATCGAGCAGATGCGGGAGCAGGTGCAGAACGTCGAGTGATGTCAGCAGTCCTCCGCAGCAAGAGCTTTCGGCGCAACTACGGTCGTTGCATCCGCCGAAACTGATGAACCAACAAAGGCATGTCGGTGTCCGGAGCGGTGCCGCCGTTGGCCCTCAATTCCTCTTTCAACTGTTGTACTCTCTGGCAAGCCAGATCGAATCCCGTTACCGTCTTGCGGAAGATGTCGCGATCGTTCTTTCGATAGTCGGGCAGGTGTGCACGGAGCGCCCGTTGTGCCTCGGCCGAATTCTGGAACGGACGCGCCGAGTACTCGAAGTGCAGCAGCAGCCAGAACTCGATACTCGGGCAACTGGCGATCATCTGCACCTGCGTAGTGTCGCCCGCAGCGTTTCGCAGCGGGCGCGCTGCGAGCACCCGCGCGTCGGCCAGATGAATCGAGTCGCCGTCGCAGACTACGTAGACCAGATCGTAGTCGCGATCGCTCTTGTACAGCTTTTGCGCTTTGCGAACGAGTCCGACGGGATCGGTCACCGAGTCGCCGCCCTCGATATGGACGGCGGCGGCGTTGACTCGCAGGTGATCACGCAGACCGTCAATATAATTCGGCTCTGTTTCGCGACCTTCACAGACTATCAGCACCGAGGGCAGCCCACCGCGAGACGCTTTCTGGCGCGCGAGACGGCGCTGCTCCTTGTGCATCTGCCGATGCTTCGGCTGATTGTCGCGCATTGGTTCAATGCAGATGGGTTCGCGAGATGAAGGGCACGCCGCCGTAGCGCGCTCGCAGGTAGCCCTTCTCGAGCGCTTCGCCCTTGCGCGGACTGAAGTCGGTCAGAGGGTAGAGTCGGCTTGCCTGGCGTTCGTCCTTGTCCATGAACCAGAACTGGTCACGCCGCAGCAGTTCCGTGTCCAGGAGCGAAGTGTCATGAGTGGTCATCCACAGCTGTGCACCCCGCTTGGAGACTTCCGGATCGTGGAACAGGCTCAGCACGAATCGAACCACCATCGGATGCAAGCTCGAGTCGAATTCGTCGATGACCAGGAGCTTCCCGCTTTCCAGGACATCGAGAATGGGACCGATGTAAGACAGCAGCCGCTGGGTTCCGGCCGATTCGAATCGGCCATCGAATGCAACAGCGTCCTCGCCTTCCAGCTTGTGAACGAACTTCACGAGGGGCAGGTTCTGCGCGCTTGTTGAAAATTCAGGAGCCTTTCCGGCCTCCAGCTTGAAGGCCACCTGATGACCCGGAACACTCTCCACTTCGATGTCCGCGATGTGCAGATCTGCAGAGCGCAACAGGCTCAGGGCCCGGGCCTTGAAGGCGGGGTCATCCATGCGCTGCAGTGTCTGGCCGATGCCGAGCGCGCCATTCCAGTTCACGATGAAGAGGCCGTCCATGAACCAGTTCCAGAGCGGCTTGAGCTGCTCGTTGTTGAGCTGAATGGCGGTGGTCAGGAACAGCGCGCCCGGCCTCGTGGCCTGCCGCCAGGTCTCCTTCGACCCGGTGAAGTAACTGGAGAAGGGTTCCCACTCGTGCTCGCCCTTCGCGTCGTTCCAGCGGCGCTCGAACCACGACTGACCCTTCCCAGTCTTGTAGACAATCAACCACTCATCGCGAATCCGCTGCCCGTCATACGAGAAGCCGTACTGGTAACGAGTGCCATCGAGCAGAATCACGACCTCGAACTCGGTAGGAGCTCCCGCGCTGCTGCGCTCGAGGCGATAGGGCGTGTACTGCTCGGCACGTGCGGTATCGAGCATCGACGTGGAATGCAGCACGAGGTTGCGCATGGTCACCAGGGCAAAGATCAGATTGCTCTTGCCGCTGGCATTGGCGCCATAGACGACGCCCGCCCGGTTGAGGCGGGACACGCTCCGAACGCCGGTCTCAATGGTGTGAGTCGCGAGGTGTGAGCGGTCCGTACTCGACACCATGCTGAACGTCTGTTCGTCGCGAAGGGAGCGGAAGTTCTTCACGCTGAAATCGACAAACATTTTCGCTCCTTAGACAAAATAAAGTCTGTATACGTCTATTGTACGCAATTATAGTATTAATTTTTATTAAATGGCCGTGAAAGACGTCCCGAATTCGCCCTAGGCGTGGTCCTCGGACGCCTTGCGGGCACGTCGATTCGGCAGTGGAAACGCCAAGAGCTTATAAGATATTGATTTATATAGGCTGCGACACAAGGTTAACGTCGCCGGTCTTCGCGCCTTTCCAGTCGCGGTCGAGTCGGTTCAGGTGACTCCCTTCGGGTCGAAGACTCCGCCAATCCAGCAAACCCAAGGATACGCGGTCACCCACGACCGTCGATTCGAGCGACACCGCGTGCCATGCGCAGCACATTCTCGCGGTGAAATTCGAGATAGCGCCGCTGGCCTTCCGAGAACGCGCCCACGTTCACGCGGTCTTCGGGATTGATGCCCATGCGCTTCAAAGATCTCTGATCGGCGACCGGCGACACGATCAGTCGTCCGGTGTCCTCGAAAGAGATGAAGCCCTTGTCGAACAAATGATCGACCGTCGGTGTCAGCAGAAGTCCATTCTCGCCGTCGAGTCGCTGCTCGTTGCTGCTGTCGCGCCAAGGGCGAACGTGGCTGGCTATCAGGTGCTCCATGCGCTCGACCTTGGTGATGCGGCAGGCGCGTTCGATCGAACGCACGTTATCCCGAAAGAGCCCTTGACCGCGGCGCGCCTGGACGAGCGCGGTTCTCTCGGTCTCCAGGATGGTCAGGTCCGCGGCGATATCAACCTCGACACGTCGCTCCCATTCCTCGATGTCCCGTTCCGGTGCTGGCGAGTCGCGCTCGATCTCGCTGACTTGGTGCCCGACGTCGGCCACCCGGTTGGCCTCGGTGCCGATCAACGCAAAGAGTACCGATGCGAGCGCTGCGCTGATTTGCGTCAGGTAGACGCTTTGCAGACCGTTGCCGTCCGGAGTCAACGGGGCGTACTTGCTCGCCAGGTCCGGCCGCAGCCGGGCTATGTGATCCTTGGGACGGATGGCATTGGCGAGCCGCTGCCATCGGACGCCGACTTTCCAGCCAACCTGGCTCCAGTTGGTGCCGGCGGTGCCGAATTCCTCCGGCTTCGGGCTCTCCCGGCAATAGCCGCTGACGATGCCGAGCGCCGCGATGCGTGTGTCGAAGAACGAGAAGACGATGTCCCCAGGCGCGACCTCGCGCATGAACTCATAGAACGGATTGCGGTTGCCGTTCTTGTTGCGCTTCGGCGACCACAGATACCCGCCCTCGATCTCCTGGCGGAAGGTCTGGTTTTGGTTGACCCACCAATAGCGCATTCAGGAATCGCTAGTGTTGCGACCTGTGCCAGCGCCAATTCCCCCGGAGAGCAATGCTCTCATGCAATACGGGCCCAGAGGTCATACTCGGTCCGGGGCTTGGCCGCACGTCGAAGGAACGTCTCAGCCTGTCGCTTGCCCGCCTTCGCGGTTCCTGCAGGGCGTACAGTCTGGATGCGCCAACCGCTGTCGCGCAGGGAAGCTTTGGAGGGCCCGCAGTGCCAGGCGAGGTGCACTCGAGCATTCGCTTAGCAGTGCAGCTCGCATCCGACACAGGTCGACCAGCACCTCACTGTGAAACGCCAACCCCCAAAACTCGCCCGTAGGCATTCTCGCCGCCGCCTCCGACTCCAGAATGCGCCGCGCCTCCGCGATCACGGCCGACGGTCGGACGGAAACAACCTTTGCAGCCGTGGCAGCAGCGGCAAACGCTGTGGCAGCCGTG
>JASHYG010000083.1 GCA_030043215.1 Gammaproteobacteria bacterium | reverse complement strand
GCTTCGGCAACCCGAGCTACGCCGAGGCGAGCAACGTCGGCAACCTCGACATCGTTGCCGCGCTCGAGTGGGTCCGGGACAACGTCGCAGCCTTCGGCGGCGATCCGGGCAACGTCACGGTCTTCGGGCAGTCGGGCGGAGGAGGGAAGGTCAGCGACCTGATGGCCATGCCGGCCGCGAAGGGCCTGTTCCATCGGGCGATCTGCGAGAGCGGCGCGGACGTGAGAGGCGTCACGCGCGAGGCGGCCGAGAAATCCGCCGTGAGCTATCTCGAGCGGCTTCACCTGAGGCCCGACCAGCTCGATGAGCTGCAGCGCCTGCCCGTCGAGCAGCTCCTCGCGGCGACGGCCCCGAGCGCCGGGCCGCCGCTCGCTCTGGCGCCGGTCGTCGATGGGCACTCGCTCCCCTCGAACCCCTTCGATCCCACGGCGCCGGCGATGTCGGCGCATATTCCGCTCCTCATCGGCACCGTCGAGACGGAAGTCACGTTCTTCCCGCATCAGATCCTCGATCCCATCGACGATGCGAGCCTGCACGCGCACGTGAAGCAGGCCCTGCGCCGCGCGAGCGACGCACAGGTCGATCAGCTGATCGCCGCCTATCGCGCGGGCCGGCCTCATGCCTCCAACACCGATCTGTATCTGATCATCGACTCGGATGCGACCTTCCGCCGCGGAGTGCTCCTCGAGGCGGAACGCAAGGCCGCACAAGGCACGGCCCCCGTCTATCAGTATTACTTCACGTGGCGGTCTCCAGTGCGGGACGGGAAGCTCCGCACCTTCCACACGATCGAGATCCCGTTCGTCTTCGACAATGTGGATGCGTGCAAGTCGATGGTCGGCTCCGGCAAGGACCGCTACGCCCTTGCGCGCAAGGTGAGCGGCGCATGGGTCGCGTTCGCCCGCAGCGGCAACCCGAATCATCCGGGCTTGCCCACCTGGAAGCCCTACGACAATGAGCGGCGGGCCACGATGATCCTCAACGACGAGTGCCGGCTGGTGGACGACCCGCACCGTACGGAGCGTCTGCTGCTGCAGTCGATCCTGACGAGCGCATAGCCGGCGCGCCCGTGCGGCCGCAGGTCTGGGCGGGTGTCGAGCTCGGGGGCACTCGCTGCAACTGCATACTCGGGACGGGACCCGGGGATATCCGCGCGCAGGAAACCGTACCAACGCGCGATCCGGCGACGACGCTCTCCGCCATAGCGGAAGTGCTCGAGCGGTGGCAGGAGCCTTTCGGCGCGCCATCCGCCATCGGTCTCGCCTCCTTCGGACCGCTCGAGCTCAATCAGGGTGCACCCGGCTACGGGCGCATCGGCGCAACACCCAAGCCGGGCTGGCAAGACGTCGCTCTGCACGATTTCTTCGCGAAGCGCTTTGACGCCCCGGTGCGCGTGACGACCGATGTGATCGGGGCGGCGCTCGCGGAGGGTCGCTGGGGCGGCGCGCGCGAGCTCGCCGATTTCGCCTACGTGACGGTGGGTACCGGTGTGGGAGTCGGCCTGATCGTGGGCGGCCGTCCGGTCCTCGGCTGCCATCATCCGGAGCTCGGCCACGCGCGCATCGCGAGGCTTACGGGCGATGGATGGCCGGGCAGCTGCCCGTTCCATGGTGATTGCATCGAGGGTCTCGCCTCGGGTCCGGCCATCGAGGCTCGCAGCGGCAGGGCCGCGGCGAGCTTGCCCGCCGACAGTCCCGTCTGGGATACGGTGACGCATGCGCTTGCGCAGCTCGCTCATACGCTCGTTCTGTCGGTGGCCCCGCGGCGCATCCTGATGGGCGGTGGGGTCTTGAGCGCGCGGCCGCACCTCTTCCCGAGGATCCGGCGCTCGCTCGAGCTCAGCCTCAACGGGTATTTGAGGATCGAGGAGCTGAGCTCCGGCCTCGATCGGTACGTCGTACCGCCCGCGCTCGGAACGCTCGCGGGGCCGCTCGGGGCGCTCGCGGCCGCGGCGGGGGAGCGCGGCTGACGGTGAGGGCGCGACGATCCGATGCAGTGCGGCGCTAATCGCACCATAATGCGGGCAGGATGCTCAGATGCTTGGCCGTCATTTGGGTGCTTTCTTGCGCAGCAGGCGTGGCGGCCGCCGCGGAGGATCTCGAATTTCGCGCTCCCGCCACCACCGATGGCGCCGCGACGGCCGCGGCCATGCGAAGCTTGGCGGTGCGGGCGCTTCCGGTATACGAGAATCCGAACCGCGCGCAATTCCTCACGAACCTGTCGGCGCTGCAGATGGTCGCGGGCGAGTACGCGGCGGCGGATGCGACGCGCAAGTCCCTGCACGAGCTGCGGGTGGAGGAGAAGACCGCGCGCGAGGTCGATGAGGCGCTGATCTACGACCTCTATGCGAGAGCGCGGGCCCTGGTGGCCAAGAGCAAGAGCCCGCTGCCGTTCGACCGAGCGTTCGCTCGAGTGTTCCACGATGCCGTCTCCCCGCTCAACGATCTCGATGCGTACACGGTCACCGAGTGGCTCGCCACGCCGCTCCCCGTCTTCGAGGCCAATCTGCAGCGAGAGCTCGATCGGCTGCGCGGCAAGGACCGCATCTCGCTCTCCGAGGCCGTCGATCTCGCATGGACCTATCTGTCCTTCGAGGCCTTCCAGAGCTTCTCTCCGGTCGTCGGTCCCCTCATCGCCGCCGACGACCGTGCACGCTACATCATCGATGATGCGGTTCGGATCCGGACGCGCGATCGAGCCACGGTGTCGGCCATCGTCATCCGCCCGAGGGGCGCGCCGGCACCGCTTCCGGCGCTTCTCGAGTTCACGATCCACGTCGATCCGCACAACGATGCGCGGGAGTGCGCCGCGCACGGCTATGCGAGCGTGATCGCCTACGCTCGCGGCACGGCCCGCAGCTCCGATGCGCTCGCGCCCTACGAGCACGACGGCGACGATGCGCGAGCGGTGATCGAGTGGATCGCCGGGCAGCCCTGGAGCGACGGCCGAGTGGGGATGTACGGCAGCGGTTACAGCGCATTCGCGGCGTGGGCCGCCGCGAAGCGGCCGCCGCCGGCGCTCAAGGCCCTGGCCGCATCGAGCGCCGCGGCGCCGGGGCTCGATGCGCCGAGCCGCGATCGCGTCGAAGGCATGTCCGAGGCGCTCTATCGCCGCTGGCTCGAGCATCCCGGCTTCGACCGGTTCTGGCAGAAGATGATCCCGTACGGCAAGGACTTCGCGCGCATCGATCTTCCGGTGCTCACGACCACGGGTTACTACGACGAGAACGAGACCGGCTCGCTTTATTACTTCCTCGAGCATGCGCACTTCGACCCGGGAGCGGCCCAGACGCTCCTCATCGGTCCGTACGACAGCGACGCGATGGAGCGCGGCCCGCTGCCCGTGCTCGGCGGCTACTCCGTCGATGAGGCTGCGGTCGTCGACCTCGAGGAGCTGCGCTTCCGCTGGTTCGACCATGTGCTGAGGGGGGCTCCCGCACCGGAGCCGCTGAGCGCGCGCGTGAATTTCGAGGTGATGGGCGCCAACGCCTGGCGGCACGCCGGGTCGCTCGAGGCCATGGCGAACGGGGCCGTGCGGCTCTATCTCGATGCCGCCCGCGCCGGGGATCATTATCGGCTCACGGGGCACGAGCCCTCGAGCAGGGATTTCGTCGCGCAGCCGATCGGCTCGGCCGGCTCGAGCGACGTGGTCAGCGCGGGCGACGTGGGTGGCGTGGTCAGCGCGGGCGGCACAGGTAGCGAGATCGCCGCCGTCATGACCCGCGCGCTCCCGGCCGAGCCGCGAGCGGTTTTCGTGAGCGGAGCGCTGCACCGGCCGCTCGAGGTGAGCGGCCTCGTCTCCGGAAAGCTCGTCTATGCCGCGAGCGGGCGCGGGCTCGCGCTCGACCTCCGGGTGTACGAGCTGCGGCCGGACGGGGAGTACTTCCAGCTCTTTGCTCCACCCGCCGAGCTCTGCGCGAGTTGCGCGGCAGGGGGCGCTCCGCACCGGCTCTCCGCCGCCGCTCGACGCCAGACACTGGAGTTCAGAGCCGACCGGCTGACGAGCGTCGAGCTCGAGACGGGCAGCCGGATCGTCGTGGTGCTCGGTGCGGCAGAGCCCCCGAGCGCGCGGAAGCCGTCAGCGGCCGGCAAGCGCGTGAGCGTGAGCCGCCGAGCCGCCGCCACGCCGGCGATTTCCCCAGAGGTGAGATGGTACGGGGGCAGCTTCGTCGAGCTTCCGGTCTGGCGCTAGCCGTGCCGCTCGCGAGCGGGGAGCGCGGCGCCCCCGACGGCGGTCCGCCGCGCGGCGACACAGGAGATCAGCGCGGCGTAGCTCCATGCGAGCTGTCTCGCGGAAGTCTGCTCGCCGGTCGTGCGATCGAACTGCTCGGATAGATCTCCGCTCGGCGGAGTGAAGGCGCGCACGGTCTCGAGAAAGGCATCGCCCTGCCGGCAAAGTACGCGCGCGCGAGGCTCGTCCGCTGCGGCCGCTGCGCGGAAGGAGAGCTCCGCGGCGGCGAGCGTCGAGAAGTAGTAGGCGCCGCCCGAGTAGTAGTGATCGCCTGCGTAGCGTCCCATGGCCGGCGCGCGTCCGGGAGGCCGGCTGCGGTTGATCGGATACTCCGCGTCGAACAGCGCCGCGAGCCGCCCGAGGGTTGCGTGGATCCTCGGATCGTGGACGGAATGGCTCGGGCCCTGGCCGCTCGAGTGCAGCACCCCGAGAATCACGGCGATGTCGAGATCCTTGGCCGACCGGGATCCGCCGGGCAGGATCCGTGAGCGGTAGAAGCCCTCATCCGGAAGCCAGTACTCGTCGAGCCTCGCGAGCAGGGCCGCCGCCGCTTCCCGGCAGCGCTGCGCCTCGCGCCGCTCCTCGCGGCCCTCCAGCCAGTCCGCGCCCTCCTCGAGCGCGGCGGCGGCGGTGCGCAGGGTGTAGTAGTGCAGTCCTCGCTCCTCCTCCCAGATGTCGAAGCAGGGCTCGAGCGCATGCGCCAGGATGAAGGCGAGATCGGCGTGCAGCAGGACCGAGGCGGCCGCGGTGAGCTCGGTATCGAGACGGCCGCCGCGGATCCATCGCAGCACTGCGAGCGCGCGCAGCGCAGGTCCATCGTGCTGGGGGCGCCCCCAGCTCGAGATGTCGAGCGTGCCATCCGGGTTGACGCGGGCCTCGCCTGCGACGGCGTCTCCATGGACCGCGGCGAGTTCCGCATCCGGGCGCAGAAATTTCCGGAAGTCCTCGCGGACCCGCGAGCGCCACTCGGGCGATGCGGCAAGCGTGCGGCCGTCGAGATGGCGGAGCGTGAGGCTGAACCGGACGAAGTCCGCGAAGTGCTCGGGCGCGCGCGGCTCGAGGCCCTCCTCGAGGAGCCGGCGCAGCGCATCGATGACGATCGCGGAGTCCCGGTACCAGTGGAAGAAGTAGTCGGGCTCAGGATCGTAGGCGCCGAGAATCGGTGAGGCGACGATCGCGCCTCGCTTCGCCGCGACGGTCTGTCCGAAGCCGGGCCGCGAGTGGGTGAGGCCAAGAGGCGAGACGCTGCGAAGCATCGCCGCCGCAGCGTGACGGTACTGCCGCTCGACCCAGGACTCGAGCGATTCCATCAGCCAGGAGCCGCTCCGGCGAGATGCGGGCTCGAGAAGCCGAGCCGGCTGAGTCCCGCGAGCACCTCCGGGGCGCTCATGAACAGCTTCCACGGCAGCCCCGTGCGGTAATTCTCGATCATGACGACGATCGGGCCCTGATCGATGGCGAGGAACGTGTCGGCATACCAGTTGCGCCTCTCGCAGAAGGCGTCTACGAAGCCGTATCGGCCCCAGATCCGCTCGCCGTGCCGCGCGAGGAAGTGCCGCAGCGCCTGCATCGACTCACGTGGTGAGTAAGGAAAGCTCGAGAGTGCGGCGGTGGGCGAGACGGTGCCGTTGTCGTGCGCCGGATCGTGCGCTGCGTAGCCGTCGGGGTCGTCGCTCGCCGTGAGGCCCCAGCAGGCCGGCCCGTAGCCCTGGAACTCGAGCGGGTTGGCGGCGCAGTAAGCGTGCTGAATGCGCACGTGCCGGACGTTCTGCTCCCAGTAATCGGCGTAGCGGTCCTTGAGGCCGCGCGGATCGAGGCCGCAGAAGGAGTAGTGGGCGAAGAACAGCGGGCCTCCGTAGGGCATGCCGAGCGGCAGCTCGATGCCCTCGTAGGACTTGCCGTTCACGAAGTCGCGTCCGGCCGCGAATCCGCGGTGATAGACCTCGGCGTCGATCGGATGGCGCGGGGAGGATGCGGCGAGCACGTACGTGATGAGGCACTCGTTCCAGCCGTGGATCTCGTGATCCATGGCCCAGCCGTTGTTCGGGCTCCAGTGCCAGTAGAGGAGCTTGCGCCCACCCTGCGTGTACCAGTCCCACTCCACCTCCTCCCACAGTCCGGTCATCCGCTGCCGCAGGCTTCTCTCCGCGGGCGTGTCCCGGTCGAAGTACTGGCGGGCGCAGAGCAGGCCCATGCAGAGGAAGGAGGTCTCCACCAGGTCGCCGCCGTCGTCCTTGCGGCCGAAGGGGATGGTCGCGCCCGTGCGACCGTTCATGAAATGAGGGAAGGCGCCGTGGTAGCAGGGTGCGTGGGAGAGCAGCGCGAGCATCCGCTGCAGCCGCTCGAGCGCGGCCTCTCGCGGGACCCAACCGCGCTCCACCGCGACGACGAGCGCCATGAGGCCGAAGCCCGACCCGCCGACCGCGACGAGGTCGCCGGGCTCCTCCTCGCGCGTGGTGCGCCGGTCGGGCGCGAGACCGCTCGTGGGATGGGCGCCTTCCCAGAAGAGGCGGAAGGTCTGGCGCTGGACGAGCTCGAGCAGCTCCTCGTCGGGCAGGGTCGCGAGAGAGGCGGGAGCGGGCGCGCGCGCGGTGTTCGTCATGTTCGGGACTCAATCCTCGATGGCGGACTCGGTCTGCCGCTGAGCCGCATGTGCACCGGCCAGCGCCTCACGAGTGTACGCCCGGCGCCTTGGCGAGGTGCACCACGCGCGAGAAGAGCGGATCGTGCGCCTGCGCGCTGCCGATGTGGATGACGCTCGCATGCTCCAGCTCGTTGGCGAAGACGTCGATCACCCGCTCGAGGGTGTCACCGTCCAGGGAGCCGAACGTGTTGTCGATGAGGATCCACGGAGGCGCCTGCAGCACGACGCGCGCGAACGCGAGGCTCAGCTGCTCATCCGCGCTCAAGTCCCGATCCCAGCGGCGCGTCTCGTGGAGCAGCGGCACGAGCCGCTCGAGGCCGAGCCGGCGCAGCGCGTGCGCGCAAGCCGGCTCATCGAAGCTCTCGACCTCGAGGGGATAGGCGAGCACCTCGCGGAGGGTGCCACGAGGCAGATAGGGCGTCCCGCGAGGGAAGTAGAGTATCGGCTCGTCTCGCGGGCGAGTGATCGACCCTGCGCCCCACGGCCACAGTCCCGCGAGCGCGCGGAACAGCTGAGTCTTGCCCGTGCCGGGCTCGCCGAGGATCAGTACGCGCTCCCCCGCCCTCACCTCGACCTTCTTCTCGCGGATCAGGTCTCGGCCTCCCGGGGAGGTCACCTCGAGATTCTCGATCGTGATGCGGCCGGGCGCGCCATCGACATAGGTGATGCGGCTGCCGACGTGGCGGAGCAGGTCGTCCGTGGTGATCACGGCCCGGTGGAAAGTGGCCACCCGCAGCAACGTCGCCCGCCAGTCGGCGATGGTGCTGAAACTGTCGACGAACCAGCTCAGCGACGACTGTGCCTGGGTGAACGCGGCGGCCGCCATCATCAAGCCGCCGAAGGAGATCTTGCCCGAGAAGTAAAGCGGAGCCGCAACCAGTATCGGCACGACCTGCGTCACCCAGCCGAAGCCCGAGGTGACCCAGGTGAGATTGGTGAGGCCGGCCACCAGTCGGGTCGTGGCCGCGAGCACCTCGGTGAGGTGGAGCTCGACGCGCCGCGTCTCGTCGGCCTCGCCGGAGGCGAGCGAGATCCCGTCGAGATGCTCGTTGACGCGGACGAGCGAGAACCGCAGCTCGGCCTCGCGGGCATAGCGCTCCGCGTTGCGGTGAATGAGGCTCTTGCCGACCCGGTAGGAGAGCAGCGACCCTACTCCGGCGTACGCGATGGCGGCCCAGACCATGAACCCCGGAATCGGATAGTCCCGGCCGGCGATGTGGAAGGAGAAGCCGCGGGAGAGGACCCACAGCACGCCGCTGAAGGTAAAGAAGAGGATCGCCGCCTGCAGCATGGCGATGCCGAGGTCGGCCGAGAGCTCGCAGAGATGGCGTGCGTCCTCGTGCATGCGCTGGTCCGGATTGACGCCGATCGGTCCGGCGTTGGCGAGCCAGAAGGCGCGGCGCGGCGCCATCCAGTCGCGGATGAGATCGCGGACGAGGCCGTCGCGGAGCTTCACCTTCAAGGTCTCCCCGAGCCAGCGCTGCGCGACGTTGAGCACGAGGAGGCTGCCGGCGATGAGGAGGAACACCCCGAGCTGGACCCAGAACTCGAGGAAGTCCCGGCGCGACAGGGCGTCGTAGAAGGGCTTGTTCCAGCTGTTGAGGCGGATCTGCGCGTACGCCGTCGCCACGACGATGACGAAGATCGCCGCCACGAGCAGCACGAGGGTCTTGCCCACGGGGGAGGCGAGCAGGGAGCGGGTCATCGCGCGCAGCTGCGGCACGAGACGCGAGTGGGCGGCCTCGTCGATCTGGGCTGCGGCCCTGGCGATTTCCTCGGACCGAACTATCATCGGACCGGGTTTCGCAGGAGCACTAGCTTGAGCCGTATCGAAACGCTCATCAGAGCAATGACCCTCGCCGAGAAGTTGGGCCAGCTCACCATGACGGCCGCGGGCCACGCCGTGACCGGACCCGTGATCGCGGGCGACTCCGTGGACGCGATCAAGGCTGGCACGATCGGCAATTTACTCAATCTCATCGGTGCAGACCACGTGCATGCGATGCAGAAGCTCGCCGTGGAGCAGTCGCGACTTCACATTCCTGTGCTTTTCGCTCTCGATATCATCCATGGGTATCGAACGCTGTTCCCGGTATCTCTGGCCGAGGCGTCGCTGTTTGATCCCGAGGCCTGGGCCCTGACGGCGCGCGAGGCGGCGAGGGAGGCGTCCGCCGACGGGATCGCCATGACGTTCGCGCCGATGCTCGATGTGGCGCGTGATCCGCGCTGGGGCCGCAGCGTCGAGGGCCCCGGCGAGGACCCGTGGGTCGGCTCGCGCATGGCCGAGGCCAAGGTCCGCGGCTTTCAGGGCACGGGACTCGCTGCCGAGGACTCGCTCGCCGCGGTCGCCAAGCACTACTGCGCGTACGGCGCGGTGACGGCGGGCCGCGAGTATGCCTCGGTGGACATCTCCGAGCGCACCGTGCGCGAGGTGTACCTGCCCCCCTTCGAGGCCGCGGTCCGAGCGGGCGTGGTGTCGATCATGCCCGCCTTCACCGATCTCGCCGGCATTCCGATGACGGCGCACACGGCGCTGCTCAAGGGCTGGCTGCGTGAGCGCCTCGGCTTCGAGGGTGTGCTCGTGAGCGACTACAACGCGATCGGCGAGCTCATGCGGCACGGCGTCGCGGCGGATGCCGCGGAGGCGGCCGCACTCGCGCTCAAAGCAGGCGTGGACATCGACATGATGGCCAACTGCTATCGCAACGGCCTGCCCGTCGCGCTGAGCCGCGGGCTCGTGACCGTTGCCGACATCGATGACGCCGTTCGGAGAGTGCTCTTGCTCAAGGAGCGTCTCGGGCTGTTTGACGACCCTTATCGCCGCGGCTCCAAGCCTGAAAGCGCCGCGGCCGTCGTGCGGCGGCGGCAGGTGGCGCGCGACGTCGCCGGGCGGGCGATTGTCATGCTGACCAACCGGCAAGACGCGCTGCCGCTCGAAGGCTCCGTCCGCAAGCTTGCTCTCGTGGGGCCGCTTGCCGATGCATCCGCGGAAATGCGCGGCTCCTGGTGGGCCGCCGCTCCTCCGGAGGGGAACGTGACCGTGCTCGAGGGACTGCGCGCAGCGCTCCCGAAGCACGAGATCCGGTGCGCGCCGGGTGTTCCGATCGAAGGTGAGGAGACTGCCGGCATCGGCGCGGCCCTCGAGCTCTGCGGCGGCGCGGACGCGATCATCCTCTGCGTCGGCGAGGCCGCGGTGATGACCGGCGAGGCGGCGAGCCGGGCACACCTGGATCTTCCGGGAAAGCAGCGCGCGCTCGCCGAGGCTGTCCTGCAGCGCGCGAAGGCGCGGCGCGTGCCGGTCATCGCGGTCTTGTTCTCAGGCCGCCCGCTCATCGTGCCCTG
>JASHYG010000082.1 GCA_030043215.1 Gammaproteobacteria bacterium | reverse complement strand
CTGCCTGCGTACCCGGACTCCCGGGCCGAGAACACGGTCTCGACGTGCACGAGCGCGTGTCCCGAGAGCGTCCCGCGCATCAGCGTCAAGATACCCTGACGGGCTGCGGGCCGATTCCCCACCGGCGGTGAGAGCGTCCCGGGCTCGTTGTAGGTGAAATAAACGAGATGGTTCTGCGCGAACTGCGGATGCAGGGCCACGTCCTGCACGCCGCCGTTACGGAAGGCGGCGGCGAGCGGCGGAATGCCTGCGATCGGCTTCGGATCGAGCACCGCGGGCTTGCCGTCGGCGCCTGTTGCATCGCGCACGAGCCGTAGCGGTCCTCCGCGCTCGGACACCAGCGCATCACCGTTCGGCAGCAGTGCGACCGCGAAGGGATGCTTGAGTCCTCTCGCCACCACGACCACTCGAACCTGGCGCTCCTCGGCGGTATCGAAGGTGTAGGAGCCCTGGGTCAACGCGACGGGCGCGAACCCCATTCTCGGCTGCTGAGCATGAGTCGCGGCGGGTGCCAGCAGGATGGCTGCCGTGGCGAGAGTCGTCGATATGGACACGATCCACTGAGCGCGCGGCATGGGTGTTCCCCGGCTGTTCGTATTCTGCCGGCTATCTTATCTCACCCGCGGCAGCGGCGCGGCCCGCACGAGGCCGGAGCAGTCACGCGTCGCAACGGTCGCGATGTAAATCGCAGCCTCATAAGCTCCGCTCGCCGATCGCGAACTGCCGAGCCTGTCTGCGAATCCCGTTCGCGATCGTCGTGATGACGATATCGGGGAACCGCTTGGGCAGAATTGCGTCGATCCGGTCCACCACGGCTTCTGCCGACGCGACGGTCGCCTTCATACGATTCCAGAGATCGGCGCCGCCGACTCTCAGCGCGGCCGCATGCCAGTGGCGCGCCTGGATCTCCATCAACTTGTAGTGCCGGTTTCGGCCGGACACGGCCATCGCGAGCTTCGCGTCCTGCAAAGCGAGCTTGTTGGCTCCGTGCCCGATGACAGGCCACGCGGACAGCACGTCATAGAGCGGCGCCAAGGTGAACTTGCCTCCAGCTTGGAGATGAATGGAAAAGTTCTTGCCGTGACCATCCGTTGCGGCGAGCAGCCAGAATGCCAGCAGCGCGATCAGGAAATTGGCTCGGTCGAGCGTGGCCGACTCGCTGTTGGCGAGGATGTCCAGTATCTCGTTGGCCGATGGGCCGCCTTCGTTCTCATAACGCTTTGTGGGCGGGCGGCCGGTGGCCTGACAGAAGTCCTCCTGCGGCAGTCGCGCGATCCATGTACCGGCCGCCGGAGCATAGCCGGACGCCTCGGCAGCCAATTGCTCGGTGCCCATCCACCGTCGGTCGAACCGCTTGACGGCCAGCACACGTTGCTCGCCGAAGATGGCTATCTGTGTTTCAGCGACTGGAAGCCCCAGTTCTCGGAGGAACTGAGCACAGAGCCACTCGTTCTCGACGGAATGCGAAAAGTCGCCACGAAAGTTGCCGATGATGCCCAGGGGAAGCTTCAAGATATGCGTGGTCGGCGTCGCGTTGAGCGGCCGGTGCCAGGCTCCTCCCATGTATAGCAGTGCCGTCTTCTCCTGCGCCCCTGCGATCGAGATCCGGAAATTGCCGCCGGGATCCGCTCCGGCACCGAACGCGGGCGATGCGATAACGGCTCTCAAATGAGCCTCGACCTGTGCGGTGGATAGACGCTCGGCGTCAATCCGATCCCACCGATCCGGCTCGCGGTCTGGCGGAAGCAATTGCACGGCACCGGCGCAATCGCGGCCTATGGCCCCAAGCAGGTCGAATACCTCCGTCGAGCGCAGGCCAAAGCGGTCGCGGATGCGGCGGCGAACGGCAGGATTGTCGGGTAGCAAGTTGTCGAAGTAATGATCCACAACCGGTCCGCGCACCTCGCGATCCACGGTTAAAGGCAGAGATAACGAGAGAGGCCGTGCCCGGGGGGACGCCGCCCAGCTCTCGGCGTAATGGAGCACGGGAGTTCCCGAGCGGCTGGTAGTCCACTCACCGACCAGCTCGCCGTTCATCCACACATTGAGCAAAGCCATGGCGCTACCAACTGCCGGAATCGGTGGGGCGCTGCCTTTCGAAGGTCTGCGGCACCGAGATGACCAGCCTCGCGTTCAGATGCGACAAGACTCTCATCAGCTGCTCGACGCTGACCTGTCCCGGATTGCGCTCGATTTTCCCGATCCTGGTTTGATTGACGCCCAGCTTGGCGGCGAGCTGCGCCTGGGTCATGTGAGCTGCTTTCCGCAGCGATCGCAGATGAGCCGGAAGCTGAGCGGGTTTCAGAATGGGGTAGTCCATATTTTACGCAGTCCTGGTATGCGTCATTCTGGCGTCAAGGAGGCTAAATGCAATATAGCCCTTTTAAGTACTTGAAACAAGATAGCCCTTAAAAGGACTGTCCGTCGTGGTGCCGCTGGAACGCTAAGATGCGAGCTCGGCCAAGAAACGGAGGCGAACGTGAACCGATTCGAGCAAGCCGTGTACGACTGCATGAAGCCCACCGCGAAGCTTCTGGAACGGACCACGAGGCCGCTGCATCGGGCCATCCTGCTCAACTTCTGGCGGCACGTGCACCTCGAGGGCGCGGGGGAGTACGACCGGATTCTCGCATCCGACATGATCGTGGACCATCCGGTTTACCGGGTGAGCTGGGGCGCGAATCCGGCCGTCATCGAAGGGAAAGAGGGCGTGCGCGCGTTCTACAACAGCGTCGGAGAGGCCGTGCTGTGGCACTCCGACGATCGCCTCGCCGTGGAGGACTGGGGCATCTGCGATGAGATCACCTTCCACCAGCTCGCCGTGGGCGCGGACTTGAGGCTCATCGGTTACGACGTGGAGCGTGCCGACCGCCTGTATCACGTCTACAGCCGTCAGGCGTTCATCTGGCCGTACGACGAGCGGGCGCGCCTCGTCGGCGAGCACCTGTACGAGGACAAGACCAGCCTGCGCATCGAGGAGGTCGATCGATCGGAAGCCATCACGCCCGCGCGCGTGCGCGCGATCCATCGCGAGCAGCTGGCGAAGCTCGA